>JBMCLC010000085.1:0-6385 GCA_048614715.1 Oceanidesulfovibrio sp. | reverse complement strand
CGCCGTGGAGAAGATCGAGGAGGTCTGATTCCGCAATCCTCTCTCCCTTGCTATTGTTTTTTAGTCGAGTGCTTTCTCCAGGATTGAAAGATCCAATGATTCCGCGATTTCGAACAGCTCCTCCAGGTCGACCCCCTCGTAGCTCATCAACACCACACGGACCTTGGGTCCAATATCCGTGGCCACGGTGGGCCTGTCCGAATCATCGCCGAACCACACGCGCCCGCTGAAGTGCCGTCGCTCTATCAGGCCCCTGGCGCCTACGGAGATTATCTCCTTGGCGGTGCGGAACATGCCGAACGTGGGGTCCTTGCGCTCCTCGTCCATGTACGTGACGAAGACCATGGCCCCGGCGCGCTCGCCAGTGCCTGCGTAGCGGCCAACAAGGCTGCCGTCTATGGGATGGAACTCGTGGAATAGAGCGACGCGGCGGAACCCTTGCAGGGAGATGGCGTCGAACCACTGCCGGACCACTGGCTCGCCGATGGTGGGACGAATGACGCGGCGGGCCTGCGCCGTTTCTGGCGAGAACGCCGCCGTCAGGAGCAGCAACACGACGACAACCACAACGGCGACCACATCGCCGCGTCCGCGGGGAGCGCGTAACGGACCCGTATGGAATCCGGCACACTGGACACCAGAACTGTTTTCCGTAGGGACGCACGGCGCCGCAGGCATATGACTTGTCTTCTGTTTCACAGTGTTTCGAGCAGTGTTCATTGTGTTCCTGTCAGTGACGACGCCGCGTCAGTGATATTTCAGTCAGTTTGCCGCCGTTTCCGGTTTCTGTTCAAGCGGCTTTGCCTCGTCTTCAGTTCCATTACGGCTACAACGCTATGAAGACAAGGCTTTTACGGAAAGTTTACAATTGCAGACCGCGCCATGCGAATGCTTCCGCGTCCCAGGCGCATCGTTCGAGTGGCTTGGATTCGTTCCCTTTTTTTCGTTCGTGTTATGCGACAGTGGCGGCAATGCAGAAACGTTCTTCATATTCTGGAAACTAGTAGATACAGCAGACGGATCATTTGACTTGACAACAAGCCCACATGCTGTACAGGGATGTGGACACTGTACATTTTCTGCTACAAGCCAATAGTTACTTTGGGAGTTAAACATGGAAAGCTTTTTTAAGGAAGCCCTCGAAATCGTAAAAGCGCAGGCCTCCGTGCGGATCATGACAGAAGATGAGATCATGGATATGGTGCGCAACCTGAGCCGTGATTTTCGCGTGTTGTCCGAGTCCGGGTCCGATGCGACGAGCGCCCAGCCGGCCCAGGAACCTCCGGTGGAGCCGTCCAAGGCCATCAAGGAGAACGCGATCATCTGCCTGGAGTCCGGCAAGTCCTACAAGATTCTGACCCGCAAGCATCTTGCCAAATATGGATTGACCCCGGACGAATACCGCGAAAAGTGGGGCTACTCCAAGAACCAGCCGCTTGCCTGCAAGTCGCTCCAGCGCAAGAGGCGCGAACGCATCAAGCAGATCAAGCCGTGGGAGCTCCGCGGCAAGAGCTGAGCCGGGAGCAAGCAACAGACATTCCGAAGGTTACCGCTGCTGCATCAAGGCCGCTGGAATTCAGGTTCTGGCGGCCTTTTTTTGTTTCATGGTTCACGTCTCGCGCAGTTCTGCATACGCACGTCGTACGCGCATGCCCGGATGCGTCACTAGAGTCGAAGGATTTGTTCTAATGTTTTTTTGCGGTTAAATTTTTTTTAGATTATTTTTTGAATTAATGTACATTCGCTATCTTTGAATTTGAACGTATTGCTGATGCAATTCAATCTTTATTGTTACCTGTTTTTCTGCAACATGGCTTGACAATCAGCATGCATTAGACAATAAGAGTTCACGCGCGTCGTTCCCTGTAGAGATAAACGGAGGCACTTCATGGAGAGCTACATCAAGGAAGCCCTTGAAATCGTCAAGGCGCAAGCCAGCGTCCGCAATATGACCGAAGAGGAAATCACCTCCATGGTCAAAAAACTTGCTGAAGGCATCAAAGGCATCGATGAAGGCGAGTCTGCTACGGAAAAACCCGAGCCGCCCATCGATCCCAAAAAGGCCATCAAGGAAAAGTCCATTACCTGCCTTGAAAACGGCAAGCAGTACAAAATCATTACCAAGAAGACTCTGGCTCAGTTCGGACTCACCCCGGACGAGTATCGCCAAAAGTGGGGCTACAAAAAGAATCAGCCCCTGGTGTGCAAGGCACTCCAACGGGAGCGCCGCAAGAAGATGAAGGACATGAAACTCTGGGAAAAGCGCATCAAGAAGTAACACCCGGTTTCACCAGTCCGATGTGCCCGGACATACACAGCACTCCCATGGCGGAGACTGTGGCGCTTGGGCCCTGGTGCGTACGCGGCCCTTCTCCTGCACCGGAGCAAATCCGGTCACGGTTCGGCGTACGCCCTTTCCTGCGCAAAAAAGGGATGATTCGAAGCGTCCCCGCCCTGGCGCGCTGACCAAAGGCCACGGCCGCCTCGATTGTTCGGGGCGGCCGTGGCCTTTGGTCAGCAGTTCACCATGCTCACGGCAAGACCGCCCAGGGCCGTTTCCTTGTACTTCCGATTCATGTCGCGCCCTGTCTCGGCCATGGCAATGACCGCCTGGTCGAACCCTACCATGTGGTGCGTCTGCACTTCCGAAGACGCGATCACGTACGCATTGAACGCCTTCACCGCGCCCATGGCGTTGCGCTCGATACAGGGAATCTGAACGTATCCGCCCACGGGATCGCAGGTCATGCCCAGATGGTGCTCCAGCGCAGTCTCGGCCGCATTCTCCACCACATGCATGTCGCAGCCCCTGCCCATGGCCAGCATGGCCGCGGCCATTGAGGCCGCCACGCCTATCTCCCCCTGGCAACCCACCTCGGCGCCGGCCACGCTCGCGTTGTGGCGCACCAGCAGCCCCACGGCCGCTCCTGCCAGCAGACCCCGCCGGATGTCCTCGTGCGGCAGCTTCAGGTGGTGCTTCATCACATGCGCCACGGAGGGCAGCACTCCGGCCGAACCGCATGTAGGCGCGGTAACGACCGTATGGCCGGCCGCGTTTTCCTCGGCCGCGGCCAGGCCGTAGGCGTCCAGGGCCAGCATCAGCCGCCCGGCGGAAACCGGCGTCTTGTTGAATCGCTTGAGCATGGACTTGGCCTTGCGGTGCAGCCCCAGCGTGCCGGGCAATTCGCCCTCGGCCGCGAGCCCCCGATGCACCGCGTCCTCCATGGCGGCAAGCACAGTGTCCAGCCCGGCGTGCACCTCCTCCACGCCGGCTCCGGTGAGCGCGCACTCGTTCTGCACGACAACGTCGTCGAGCGAGAGGCCCGTATCGGCCAGCAGTTTCCGGAGCTGGCGCATGGTCTCGTACACGTTCGGCACGGGGGGGGTCTGCGCCGCGGGCCGGTCCGGCCGGCGGATGGTGCCCCCGCCCACGGAGTGGTACTCGGCCTGGTGCAGCACGTTCTTGTCCGCATCCAGCACGCGGAACACCAGGGTGTTCGGATGGCCGAGGTCCTTCACCCGCAGAACGTCCGCGGTGACGTCTTCGCTGGAGAATACGGCCGTTGCGCCGTCGGCAAAGACCACGCTGTTTTCAGGATCATCGCGCGCAAAGGCCTCCAGAATGTCTGGCGGACACTCCTCGGGCCGCATACCGGCGAGGCCTGCCAGGGCGGCCCAATGGGTGCCGTGGCCCTCGCCCGTGGCGGCGAGGGATCCGAACAGCACAATCTCAACGCGTGCCGGGACGCCGTCCAGCTCGTCCGCTCGCACCCCGGACAATTCACCGCGGTAATCGAATCCGGCGCGCATGGGGCCGATGGTGTGGGAACTGGAAGGGCCGGGACCAATAGTGAACAGCTCGAAGAGGGATGTAGTAATGGGCGACATGCCAGCTCATTACCGTCATGCCGCCCTGTCGCGCAAGGATTTCGTCGGTTCTTCGCCCCGGCTCAGACCGAGCCGGCATGCTGCGCGTGCAACTCTTCGCGAATCCGCTCCAGCGATTCACCGGCCTTGGGCAGCAGCCGCTTGGCCATGCGCATCTTCATTTCGGTTTGGAACGTCGGACTCTCGGCAATGAGCTCAGCGCCGCGTATCGCATTGTCCAGGTCGGCGGCGAGATCCTCCACGGAAAAGCTCCGCGGCCGCTCCACCCGTACCTGGGAAGCTTCGCCCCCGCGGCCCTGCCAGTCGAGCCACAGCCCGATAATGGCGCGTTCCGCTTCCTCCAAGTTGTTGGCCTTGGCCGCAAGAACGGTGTTGAGCAACTGGAACTCCTGCCGCAGGGCCACGCCGCTTTTCGCCTCGGCAGAGACCTGGGTGGCGTGCAGCCCGCCGGCGTTGGCCATTCGATATATCTCTTCGGCCTTCTTAGATGTCCACATGAGAATCGCCTCGATGGGCTCCCGGGCGGCGGCCTCCAGCCAGTCCTGCTTGGCCCCGCCCTCGAATTCGGGATCCCATTCCAGCACGGCGCGCGGTCCCACCTCCACCTCCCGCTCGCCGGAGGCGTCCGGCGGCTGCTTGGGCGTGCGGAACATCGGAAACGCGGAATTCTTGATGACCTCGGCACCGAGGGACAAATCCCGCAGAATGGAGGCGTCGAGCAAGGCGATATCCGCGATGTCCGAGACACCTATGTTCCGTCGGCGGCCCTTCACATTCATCAGCCAGACAAACGGCACGCGGCCCAGCGGATTCTCGCCCGAGGCGACCAACTGCGCCTCGGCGGCGAGGACCCCGCCCGTGTTCCCCGCCGGCAGCCAGCGCTCCCAGCGGTCACGCTCGTAGATGAGCACGGCGCCGTCTTCCTCCAGCAGCTTGACACGAACAAGCCGCGGCCGGCCGCTCTCGTCCCGCTCGTACTCCCAGTCCAGTATGGTTTCGGGATGGTACGCCGCCAGATACGGGTAGACGCCGCGCTCCCGCTCCTCCTTGCGCGTCATGGGTGCAACCCGGCCGGGGCTGTCCACCAGCACGCCCACGTGGCCGTAAACCGAGGCGTACTTCTGCTGCTCCACGAAGAAGGTGGCCAGGTCCGAGCCGAACAGGTCGCAGTCCGCCTCGAACGCCTTCCAGAGCGAGTCCTCCGCCAGGCTGCCCAACTCACGCATGGGCGGTTTCTCGAACAGATAGTTGCCAAACAGGTGGACGATGGACCGGCTGTAGTTGAAGCCCACAGCCTCGGCGCAGCGGTCGCTGTATGTCTGGTCGTCCTCGCGAGGATGGCGGGTCAACGCGCCGGCCGCCACCAGCTCGCCCGTGCCTTCGTACGCGGCCATCCAGAACCGCCACCGGCCAATCATGGCGTCGTAGTCCTGATGGGTTGCGAAGAGGTCGTCGTTCTTCATGAGTACGCTCCTTGCGCTGTAGTTGCTGAACACTTGCTCTCTCCACTCGCTCCGGCTCCGAGGTTTTTATTTACTCGGGCCCCCGCCGGGACCATTGTTCCCCGGACTTTCTTCCAAGTCGGCAAGAACCATGGTCCGCAGCAGGGATATAGACGCCCCGCCCTCACAGCCCGAACTCCCGGCAACACAGGTAGCCCAGCGCCGTGGTCACGTGCTGCTCGCGCAGGGAGTCGTCCTCCAGATACCCGGACCCAGGAGCCAGCCGCGCCGTCTCCAGCCCCTTGGCCAGAACCGCACAACGCGGATGGATGGCCATGCGCACGTGGCCAGCGGCGTCCTTGAGCAGCGCGTTCACGGTATTGTGCCGTTGCCGGATGGGCGGGTTGGAGCGCGGGACCTTCTGCCGGGTGAAGCCTGCCTGCGAGAGGATGAGATAGTCCGTTTTCTTGGAGCGCGTATCCCGGGCGCGTCCGGCCGCATCCCCATATATGATGACCCCGGCGCGGTTCTCAACAAGCCACGGACGGACCATGAACTCCCGCACCGCGTCGTTGGTGTCCGCCGTGTCCATGACGATCTCGTCGAACACGTCGAGCCGCGGTCCGTCCGGTCCTTTGCGCAGATGCGCCAATACCGAGGACATGGGCTTGCCCTGTCCGATGTTGAAATCGTGCGACCAGAGTATGGGCAGGCAGGGATCGAACGCCGCCTCCTCGCGCAGGTGGATGCGGCGGTCGAAATTGTAGTAGATGGCGCCTCCGGCCAGGCTCACCCACTTTGCCTCCACCATGCGCGCGAAGAGCTTTTCGTCATACATGGCGCGCAATCCTTCCACATACTCGGCAGGCAGATGGCGGTTGTCCCAGGTGGAGGCGTAGAACACGTCCATGAGCGATGGTTCGCAGCGTTCCACGAACATCTCGTGCATCCAGCTTCCCGGCTCGTCCAGGGTCGTGGTCAGCAGCATCTGGTTCGCCATGCGCGTATCGCGTAGCCGCGCCATGAGCACATCCATGGCTTCCCGCCGGGCCAGG
>JBMCLC010000084.1:0-6394 GCA_048614715.1 Oceanidesulfovibrio sp. | reverse complement strand
GCGCTCCACCGGTTCCTTGAGCTTTTACTGCAACTCGGCGCGCAGCGCGATCAAACGTTCCTCCTCCTGCTTCAAAAACTGCATCCGCTGCTTCAGATTGTCACGAACGGTATCGATATCCAATGGAATCACTCCTTGCCCTTCACGGTTTCAAGTGGTGTATTCAAAAATACTATGGCGGAGCACGGTTTCCAATGCCCCTTCAGGGGAAACCTCGGGTAGAGCGGCGCTCCGCGCACGGACAGCCACTCTTTCCTGATATCATGGATTTATCGTAAACGGACCAGTCTTTTTAAATACATGCACAGGAGGCGCACACGTGAACGACTTGCAATCCATAGTAACCCTGACCATGAACCCAGCCATCGACAAAAGCGCGGATGTGGAGCACGTGACCTCCGAAGACAAGCTCCGCTGTTCGCGGCCGGTCTTTCACCCGGGCGGAGGCGGCATCAACGTAACCCGCGCCCTGGCCCGGCTGGGCGGCGACTCCACCGCGGTCTACCAGAAGGGCGGACCCATCGGAGACTTGCTAACGATGCTGCTGGACAAGGAAAACATACGCGGCAGGCCCTTTGAGACCGAGAACTGGACCCGGGAGAACTTCGTCGCCTACGAGACCTCCACCGGCGAGCAGTACCGGTTCGGCATGCCGGGTCCCGAGTTGGCCGAGAAGGAATGGCAGGACGTAATCGAGATGTTCCGCCGCTCGGACAATATCTCCATTCTCGTGGCGAGCGGCAGCCTGCCCCCCGGTGCTCCCGGCGATTTCTACGCGCGGCTGGCCCGCGTGGCGAGAGACAAGGGCGTGCGGTTCGTGCTGGACACTTCCGGCGCTGCCCTGGAGCTGGGCCTGGAGGAAGGCGCATTCCTGGTCAAGCCCAACCTTCGGGAACTGGCGGCGCTTACGGGCCACGAGAATGTGGAGGAGCATGTGGACGAGGCCGCGGCCGGGTTGGTCCAAGCTGGCAAGGCCGAGGTCGTTGCCGTCTCCCTGGGCGCCGCGGGCATCGTGCTCGCCACGGCCGAGGGCACGCTCCGCATACCGGCGCCTACGGTCAAGGTGCGCAGCAAGGTCGGCGCGGGAGACTCCACCGTGGCCGGCATGGTTCTTGGCTTTCACCAGGGCATGGAACCGCGTGAAGCGGCGCAGCTCGGCACGGCGGCCGGCGCGGCCGCGGTAATGACCCCCGGCACCGAACTCTGCCGCAAGGAGGACGCCTTCCGGCTGTTCGAGAAACTCAAACAAAACATGGCGCAATGATAAAGGCCCGGCGAGCAACCGGGCCTTCACGAAAACGGATGGAACGGCTGGGGATCAGAACGTGTAGCCGATGCCGAAGGATCCGCCGACGCCGTCAAGCCGTTTGGCGTCGAATCCGCCCAGGTGACGAAAGCCCATGCGGATCAGGAACGAGAAATGGTCGGTGATTCGCAGGTCCTGGCCTATCTCGGTCTTGAAGGAGAAGAAGCCCCGGTTGCCGCTGTAGGGCACGTCGTTGTCCGTGCCGGCGGCGCCCAGCCCCACGGCCAGGAACAGGCCGCCCATTTCCGTGGGGAAGAAGTTGAACCGTGGTCCCACGGTAAAACCAAAGCCGGAGACCTGCTCGTACCGTTCCGGAATCGGCATCGCTGAAGAGTTGATCGCATTGATATAGTCGGTCACGAAGGCCCGCTGAGCCGTTTGCACATCGGATGTGCCGGGGCTCAGCAGCAGAGCCGTCGACGAGGGGATGGTCTCGAAATTCCGAAAAAAGTTCTTCTGGGCGCTGGTGAACCCGGGGTCCATGAAGAACTCCAGAGCCATCGCTTCCAGCTCCAGACTCCAGAATTCGTTGAAATAATAATCGAAGGTCACGCCGTACGCCGCGTAGGCGTCCACGTCTTCATGAAAAACCCAGTACCCGCCGATGCTTGGCGCAGCCTGAAAATTACCCGAGATGTGATACTTCTTCTCGGCATGGGCCGTGGGAGCCAGCAGGAGGCCGGCCAGAACAAGGGCCGCCGCAAAAATGCTTGCCGCACGAGAACGAAAAACCACCATAGATCTTCCCTTCACATTTCCTGATTGCCGAAGCCGCGCCGCACCACGAGCCACCATATTGGCTTCGTCGCCCCTTGTCCAGGCTCGTATTGCCTCCACGGAGGAGCTGCTGTATTCTCCTGCCTCCAACACGCGCTTTGCCGAGGAATCATTATGTCGAGACGCGACCGTCGCATGTCCATCATCCGCCACATCATTCTATGCATCACTCTGGCCGCCACAGCAGCGACCGCATGGCCGGCGCATGCCGAGATCAACATGTGGGAGGACGAAGAAGGCGTGCTCATTCTGGACAGCAGGCGGGCGCCCAGGGAGCAGGACGCACTGGTGATCTCCGACTATGAGATAAAGATCAAGCCGCTCCCGGAGAACGTGGATGTGGATGAATTCCACCGGGTGTACAAGGGCGGCACCTCCCTTCTCAACCAGTTGCTCACCGATCTCAAGGACAAGAAGTACGACCCCGCGAATCGGGCCCGGCTCGTGGGTTTCAACAGTTATCTGAATATCAAGGCCCCGGACCTGGAGCTGCCGCCGAGCGTTCGACACCGCGTCGACTCGTTCGAGGGCATCGCCCGCGTTGCGCACAACATGGTGGAAGGACAGCGCGACCAGGACGAGATCAACCGGCTCAGGGCGAAATCCCTGTTCTGCAACTCCCTCGCCACGAAGCTCAAATGGGATATCTGGATTCGAACCTACGAAGCTCCCATCGACATCGTGAAGATCGACGAGTCCCTGTGCGTGGACCACTGATCCGGCAGAACTACTCCTCCGCTCCCAGAATCAGGTAGTCGCAGTCGTCGACGCCCACCGTGTCCTCGTCCAGCCGGCCTTCGATGCGCGGCAGCACGATCCGTTGCGCGGTTTCCGGCTCCAGCTTCCAGACCTGCGTCGGCATGGCAGGCTTCCAGGCATGCACGGTCCCGGTCAGCACGACCATGGTGGCTTCAGGCCGCCCTTCCAAATAATCCATGGCATGCACCGCCATGGCAGTATCCCACACGAGTTGCGCCTCGCAGAATCGCTCGAACTCCGCATCCTCGCGGCCATGCGCGCCTATGACCCGGCGCAGAAAAGCCTCGTACTGCGGACTCACGTTGCACGCGATGGGCGGGAGCATGCCCAGCTCCTCCTCGGTCAGGGCCTCGAACCCCTCCCGCGCCACCTTGCGGGTCACGCTCCGGGGCACGTTGAGACCCACCATGGGTATGGAATTCTCCCGGCAAAAGAAGAATATACTCCGGTACATGGGCCACAGCTCTCCCCAGTTGCGGCGGAACGCCCGCATGAACTCCCGTTCGTCGATGCCGCCGGCGATCCAATCGTTCAGGGCCTTCTGTTCGCGTCGCTCGAACATCTCCAGCCCCACCGCTATGTCGTGGCCGGCGCGATGGAGCGCGCGGATGATCTCGAGCTGCGCCAGGTGGTGCGAGAATTCGTCGTGCGTTTCTCCCACATAGACGAGCCTGGAGGCGGCCAAGTCCGGCACGGCCTCGGCTATGGACATCTCCCCGCCGTGCTCCATCTGCCGGAGCATGAACCGCCACCCCTCCTGCGCGCTGGCGTTACCGGCGAACAAAGCCGCCAAGAACAGACCCACCATCCAGTATTTCGGATATCGCATGGTCACTCCTTGAGCCGGACTGTCATGGGCGAATCCAGCTCCTCCCAGACGCCCTTGCCCAGGTTGTCGCCGTGCTGGAAGAACAGGTAGCTGTACGTACCGTAGTGCATGAGTTTGCGCGCGGCCGGAGCCCTCTCGTCCAGGCCGGCGCCGCTCCGCAGGTCGAATACGGCGATGATCGGCGCATCCCCACCATTTCCCTCCAGCCTCTTGTCCACAAAGAACACCACATCCGATTCGGCCGGAATCCGCGTTCCGGGCAGCCCGCCGGAACCCAGATACATAGCGCCTGCCGGCGCATCCTCCACCAGCGCGCGCAGTTCGGGCGAGACGGGCATGCCGAAGAACAGCACGTCCGTTTCGCCAGCCATGGTTCGCACGGCCTCCGCCTCCCCGAGAACCGCAGCCCCACGCTGGTTCAGGGAGATGAGCACCCACTCGGCCAGAAGGCGCGCGTCCGGCGGCAGCGATTCCGCGACCACGGCCACGAGACCTTGCGAGCCCTTTATCCGATTCACCGTGGCCGGCACCTCTTCGGGAGCCAGGCGACGGAATATGTCCGCGTCCGGATCGGCCGCCATGCGGACAGGCTCCTGCCCGGCGCGCAGAGAAACCGAGGCCTGGCGCGCATCCCGCGAAAGCTCCACCTTCGTGGTCTCGTCGCCGCCCGTTGTTTCCAGGAGCACGGGCACGGAAAGATCGTAGGCCGGGTCGCCCTGGATGACGGTCGCCTCCACCAGCCAGCCTCGGTCCTGGGCCTGGCTGACCGCCTCTAGGGATAGGTCGGCGGCGCCGGAACGCTCCACCCACTGATCGAAGAAACGGTCGGCCCCATCCGGCCCCATCAGCTCCGGCGCGGCGAAAACATTCCTGAACGTGTCCCAGGACACGGGCTCGAACAGGTGCTCGGCGTAGACATCGCGCAGGGCCTGCCAGAACGCATCATCCCCCACACGCTGGCGCAGCATGTGGAAGACGAACATGGCCTTGCCGTAGCCCACGGCCTGGGTGGCCGGGCTGGTGCGCGAGCCGAACTCGGTGAGCGGAAAATCGAGGTCCGGCGGCACCACGAGCGAATAGCGTCTGAGCGTCCTGATCCGGTACTCTCTGGCCTCTTCGGGGCCTTCACGTTCCTTGCTCAGATAGTCGGCCACGTAGCTCGTCAGCCCCTCGCACCAGTTACCCTGCTCCCATTCCACGAGCACGCCGTTGCCCCACCAGCAGTGCGCCACCTCGTGCCGCAGGCTCGTCTCCGGGATGAACGGCAAAGCCAGCACACGGCCGCCCAGCAGCGTGAAGCCTGGGAATCCGTACCCGGTGGGAAAGAAGTTCTCCACCACAGAGAACTGCGGGAACGGATAGGCGCCGTGGAGCGTATCGAAAAAAGCGATGTGCCGCGACGCGGCTTCCAGGTAGCGCCCGGCCAGCGGTGTGAGCTGCTCGCTGAAATAAGTCATTACCGGCACCGGTCCGTCCTCGCTACGCTGCACGACCCACCGGCCGGCGGCGAGGGGCAGCCTGCCGTCCGGGGACCACGCATCCCAGCGGGAGAGGCTCATGTGCTCCGCATCCTCATGGCCGTGCAATCCGCCCGTGGTCACGGCGTACACCCCGCGCGGCGCGCGCACCGTTAGGTCGTAATGCGCGCCGGAATCCGGCATCCAGGGATACCAGCCGCTGCCGGGCAGCAGGAACACGCCCTTGTCCGATATGGAGCCCATGACGCCGAAGCCCGGGTTGTCCATGGACGCCGGCTGCTCCTCCACAGGATCGTCGAAGCGGCAGGAGTACTCGATGACGAGGGTGGATGCGTTCTCCGGGACATCGACAAGCAGCCTGGGACCGTCCCGGCCGTACGGGACATCCCGGCCGGCTGCGCGGATCGAGGCGATTCTGGCATCAGGCGCCAGAAGGACCACGGCCCGGCCCCCGCCATGGCGACTTGCATCGAGGCGGGCCGTGCCCGTCAGGCTCTGCGTTTCGGGCTGGATGGTGATGTCCAGCCGATGCGGCGCGGATTCATCGGCACGGCACTCGAGAGCGCAGGCCAGAGCCAGCGCCGCCGCCAACAGCAACACCGCGGCCGGAAGGCGAACGACACCGGAAAGGGAGTGTGTGGTTCGAGTCATACCCTCCAATATATCGCAAACGACGGCTTTGAGGAACGGATATTACCTGGGAGCACATGCGGAGGGTTGCGATGAGTAGCAGTGCCCGGTAAATGCTTGAAACAGGATCGTTGATCGCAGTGGCGGTTGACGTGTGATGCAACTCTTGTCGAGAGGAAGTTCATGCTAGTCATTCTCGTGAGTTTCGCTTTTGGATTCGGGCTGATCCTCGCCCGCATTGGACTTCCGCCCATGGTCGGCTTTCTCGTCGCAGGCTTCGCCTACAATCTCGCGGGGCTTACCCCGCCGAATGGACTGGAGCTTGTAGCCGATCTCGGCATCACTCTGTTGCTGTTCTCCATCGGCCTCAAGCTGGATGTGCGCAGCCTCCTGAAAGCCGAGGTCTGGGCCAGCGCAACCATGCAGATGGTTATGACCACGGTGTTGATGTGCAGCTTCCTTTTTCTTGGCCAAAGGCTCTTCTCCTCGGAGCTTTTGGCCATATCCTGGCCGACAGTACTGATTCTTGGTTTTGCTTTGTCATTTTCCAGCACGGTATTCGCCGTCAAGGTTCTGGAGGACAAGGGCGATCTGTACGCTTTGTATGGCAGGATC
>JBMCLC010000083.1:0-6502 GCA_048614715.1 Oceanidesulfovibrio sp. | reverse complement strand
CGTCATGATACCCGCGGGACTCAAGTGTTGTTTTGAAGAAAATTGCGGTACGCGCCGGGAGTGACGCCGAACTGGCGCTTGAACTGCCGGGTGAGGTGGCTCTGGTCGGCGAAACCCACGGCCGCGGCGATGTCCGCCAGCCGCATGGGCGTTCGCAGCAATGTCTTGGCCCGGCGTACGCGCATCTGCACAAGGTAGGCGTGCGGAGTGAGTCCGTGGCGGTCCCTGAACACGCGCACAAGATGGAAGGGGCTCATGCCGGCGTGGGTTGCGAGTTCTTCCAGCCGGATGTCCTCTGCGTGGCGATCGTGGATGATGTCCCGCGCCCTGTCCGCGGCCTGGTGTTCGGCGCGGCGCGCGGGCAGGGTGGACGCCTTCTCGCCGTGGCGGACAATCCAGAAGGTGAGCATATCCAGAAGCAGGGTCTGCCGGGCCAGGGTGGAGGCTCCGGGGTCGCCGAGGCAGTCGTGGGCGCGCAACACCCGCGCCGCCAGGTTCGGGTCCTGGATCACGCCGGCCGGAAAATGCATGGACTCCCCGGCGGGGCGCACCTCGTGCAGCGCCGCCTCCAGCACGGCCGGGGCGAGGTAGAACATGCGATAGGTCCAGCCGTCTTTCCCGGCGGCGTGGCCGTCGTGCGCCTCGCCGGGCACCACGAGATTCACCTGGCCCGCCGCGGCGGTCATGTCGTGGCCGAGGTAGCGGAAACGCATGGCTCCGCGCTCTATTATCCCGATGGCGTATTCCTCGTGGAAATGCTTGGAGAAGCGCTGGGTCACGTAGCGTGCGCGCATGAGCTCCACGCCGGGGAACCCGGCCGGCGCGTGGACGCGGACAGTTTCATGGACGGTGCTGGTCATACGCTGCGTTCCGGAAGCCGGATGGTGCGAACTCCCATGGGACACTGTGCGCCGGCATGGCCGGCACCGTCAACTGGAAAGGGTCGCCCCCTCCCCCCTGCGCGATGGTGCGCTATGCCGTCTTCTTTGCGCTCACCACATAGATGGGATCGCTCACGCCACGGGTCTCCACAAAGTGCTTGTCCCATGGCGGACGCCACTCGTTGCGCACGCTCACGGCCTCCAGGCCGGCGCCGAACCCGGCACGGCGCAGGCACTCCAGCATGTAGCCCACGCGTTCGAACTCGTGCAGGTCGATCCATCCGGCCACGACCTTGCTGGAGAACCAGCGGTTCGAGACGCCCAGAAGCACGGAGCCGCCAGGGGCCAGGACGTTGCGAACGCTTTTCAGAACGGCCACCGGCTGCGTGAGGTATTCGAAGGAAAGGCTGCAGACCACGGCGTCGTAGCCCGATGCGCCCATGGGTATGGTCGGCTCGCGGTTCAGGTCGTGGACCACGTGCCTCGTGAGCACGGGATTCTGCTGCAGCTCCTTGATATTGAGGCCGAGTCCGGTCACGTCCAGGTCCATGGCCTGGGGCAGGTGCGACTGCACGCTGCTCATGAGGTCGAGCACGCGCATGCCCGGCTCGAGATGGCGGGCGTATAGCCCCTGGAGCACCGAGCTGGCGCGGGTATCCACATGGCCCACGATGCGCGGTTCGTCGTAGAAGGCGGCGTCCCCGCCATCGTCCTGACGGTGGAAGAACGCCTCTTCGAAGAAATCGGTGGGAGCGTGGGGAAGAGTCGCCTGCATCCCCGGACCCCAGTTGCAGATTTCCTCCACCCAGTGGGACAGACGCCCGCCCGTCTCGCTGCGCTTGTCCTCCAGGTGGATCAGGTGCGCCTCCAGGGAGAGGGGCAAGCGCGCCAGCGGATGGTTGCAGTCGACGACGAAGGCGTCGTCCTCCATGGAGACGACGCGGCAGGGCGCCATGGTGCTCGGGTACACGCCGAGGATGCCCCGGAGCATGCCCTGTGGGTAAAATCGTCCCAGGCGTGGCTCGAGCTCGCGTCCGGAGATGTTCCGTTTCTGAAAGTCCGCCAGGGGCAGCCGGAGGATTGCGGATTCCCTCTCGGGCCATACCAATTCGCCAGGAGAGTAGGCGATAAGGACGCTGTCGCCGGCGCGCTTGTCCATGAGCTTTTCAAAAAGACCGGGGGGCGGGATGTCTCTCCAGGCATTGACCCTTCGGGCCAGAAATCGCTCCTCGAACCGGACGTCTCGGTCATGCCACCGTAGTGTATATTCAATCGTAGCTAATGAGTTCCTGCAAAAACTGACCAACGTCTCCTTCTTTGCTCACTCTGAATTGAGTTCAAAGGTGGATGGGAGTCAGGCAATAGTGTGCCGTAATATTCTGGTATATGTACATAATACCGCAGAGGGCCATGCGCAAGTGCAAGGGAAGGGAAAAAGCGCCCGCGATGTTCAGGTGGATGCGCAAGGCTGGGGGCCGCGCTCGGCCATTCCGCTGCCGGCGAGCTGGCGAACACGGGGTGGCTAAGGCGCGGCTTTCGGGTGCGCGCTACAGCGCAAATGAAGAGCCGATCCACGTTCCATGGTGGGCAGTGATCGACAAAAGCCCATAGCCGCAAACCATGATGTGCAGCCATGCCAGATGGCTGCTATAAGTATCTGGTGTCTCGGCCCACGGTTTTGTGCAGCGCCGTTCCCAAGGGGCCGAGCATGGCCAGCCCGGCAAAAAGCATGGATTTGTGACCGATTTTTTTGGGGTCGTTGCGCAACATCTCCGCGGTCATGGCCAGGACTTTGCCGTAGCGGCCGCCGCGGAAAAACCATGGGATGAAGTAGGCCTGGGAGCGTGCGAGCAGGCGCCGATACTCGTCCTCGCTGACATCCTCGGGAAAGAGGCGTCGGATTTTCGCTTTGAGCTTGAGGCTCTGGGCATATTGCGCCTGGAATCTCAGGGTCGTGTTCTGGTCGTGGTGCACCCAACAGCAGTAGACCTTTTCCAGGGTGTACACCTCATACTGCTGCGCGACCCGCAGACAGAAGTCGTAGTCCTCCACGCCGCTGAGCTCCATGTCGAATCCGCCGATATCCTCGTAAACCTTTTTGGGAAACATCATCGACGAGAGCTGGTTCAGGGCATTGCCGTGCAGGAACATGTCAAAGGAGTTCCCTTTCTTGACGCGGTCGAGAACATGGATGACCTTGCCCTTGTGGTTCACGATCTCCGTGAACGTGTCCAGTATGCCTATGTTGGCGTCAGGATGGGCGTCGAAAAAGTCGACCTGGGCCTGCAGTTTCCCCTGCTTCCAGTAATCATCGCTGTCGATCGGAGCGATAAGTTCGCCTTGCGCCGCCTCAATGCCGGCGGCGCGTCCTCCGCTCACGCCCTGATTGGGGTGGAGGCGTATGGTCCGTATTTTGTCGCCGTATGAATCCAGAGCTTCCTGGGTGCCGTCCTCGCTGCCGTTATTGACCACGATGACTTCAAAGGGAAAGTTGGTTTCCTGCATCAGGACCGAATCCAGGGCCCTGTGAATGAACTTTTCGGAGTTGTATGCCGGGATAACAACGGAGACTCTCATTTTCTTCCCCCCATGGCGGATTTTCCGGGCAAATACATATCGTTGTCACATCCCATGCCAGGAGGATCCGGCACAACTGTTTGTGTATTCGTATACATAATCAATCCGCTACTTAAATGTTCAATATCTCGATTGTGCCAGAGTTCTGCCGTGGCGATGAGCCATTGCACGAAATGCATATTACGGTAATACATATCAACGAGAGCACACACTGTTCCAACATGTTGCTGCTCGGAGCACATCTTGCAGAAAGTGGGGCCACCAGACGGAAGCCGCGAGAGCTGAATGATTCACACATTCCGCTCCGAGAACCATCTATCCCTCATTGTAAGCGTTGCGGAGCATGGTAACATATTGTTCTCCGGGGTTCACCCATCATTGTTCTGGTTCACTTCGCGTATCTGCTTCAGGGCCAAGTCCCGCATCGTTTCCACCGAGGCCTGTTCGTAAAATGCCTTGTACCATTCCGCGGTGACCTGGATACCCCAGTGCACGTTCGTTTGGGGCCGCCACCCGAGGCGGTGGTGTGCCTTGGACGAATCGAGCATGAGCAGCGTGGCTTCGTGGAGGGCGTCCTTGTTCTGCTCCGCCCGGCACTCGGCCTTGCCGCCCCAGGCTTGCGCGAACCAGTCCACCACGTCCTGCACCGTATGCATCGTGTGGGTGGGGGGGCCGAAGTTGAAGCCCTCGGCAAAGGCGTCGCCCTCCTGAACCAGCGCCCGGGCCAGCATGAGATAGCCTTGCAGCGGCTCGGCCACGTGCTGCCAGGGCCGCACGGCGCCAGGCATGCGCAGGGTGATGGCCTCGCCCTTGCTGAACGCTCGGGCCGCATCGGGAATGAGTCGGTCCTTGCTCCAGTCCCCGCCGCCGAATACGTTGCCGGCGCGGGCGCTGGCCAGGTGGATGCCCTGCTCGCGCAGGTATGAGTCGCGGTAGGCGGCCGCGATGATCTCGGCGCAGGCCTTGCTGGCGCTGTAGGGGTCGTGCCCGCCGAGGGGCTCGTTCTCCCGATACGGCCAGATCCACTCCTTGTTCTCGTAGCACTTGTCCGAGGTGATGACGACGACGGCCTTAGGCTTCGCGGTTCTGCAGACCTCCAGCACGTTGGCGGTGCCGATGATGTTGGTGTCCAGGGTTTCGATGGGCTCCTTGTACGATTCGCGCACCAGGGCCTGGGCCGCGAGATGGAACACGATGTCCGGCTTGGCGTTCTCCATGCAGCTTGTGAGCGTGGGCAGGTCCCTGATGTTGCCAATGCACCCGTCGCACACGCAGTCCATGGCCAGGGCCTGGTACACGCTCGGGTGGGTGTTCGGTTTGCGGGAGTAGCCAACGACGCATGCCCCCAAGGAGTTCAGCCAGAGCGCGAGCCAGCTGCCCTTGAACCCGGTATGGCCGGTGATAAAAACCCGTTTGTCTTTCCAGAAGGTCGAATCAACAGCGAATTTGTCTGCCGGTGTTTTCAATGTATGTCTCCACTCAGGTTGATGCGGCGCCAGAGGGTCGGTTTGGGAGTCAGCAACCGGCGAGGCCGCTGGAGTATGCAGGAACTGGCGCAAAGGCCGTGCCTCGGGTCCACAATACAAGACGGCGGTGTGTTTCGGATGCGCGCTGTACGGCTGCGTTGCGCGCATCGAAAGGACACGGCCTCAATTGGTCTCCGGCGGGAAGAGGCCATCCTGCTCCTGCCGAAGCTCGTGCGCCAGGCGGCCTTCCGGAATGTCCACGTCGTCGCGGGTGATGATCTGGTCCTTGGGTACGGCGCGCTTGAGCACGCACCCCTCGGCCAATCCCATGGGCAAGAGGTTCATCCGCCTGCTTTCCCGGTACGATTCACACAGCCCGTATGTGCTGTAGCCGCCAAGGCCGTCTATCGTCGCGCCGGGTTCGAGGGCGGTTTTTGCCGCGGCAACCACGTCCACATACGGCTCGCCCTTTGGGGCGATGGTGGCGTCGCCGTACAGTACCGCCCTGGCCACGGAGCCGGGAACCTCGAAAGAGCACAGGTGGTACGGCGTGTAGAAGCAGTAGAGCGGGCCGTCGCCCAGCTTCAGGTACTTGAGGTATTCCTGCTGAATATCGTCGTCGAACACGGCGAGGATGAAGACCCCCGGCGCGGGGGAAGCCCCCACCACGTAATCCACTATGCCGGGGCCCTCGAGCAGTTCCTCGTGGGGATACCACTGGGCTGCTTCTTCCACGGGCGTTCCCGCAGGAACGGTGGGGCCGAGCATACCTGTTTTGGCCACGGTCATCCCGACGGCGTTGCCGACCAGGGCCTGCTCGAAGGAAATCTTCGTGCCGTCGGCAAAGGAGGTCACCATGTAGACGTTCTGGTTCCACTTGCGGGCGTAACCTTCCTGCGTGGTGGGGTTGCGGTAGGGGTCGTGCAGACCCTTGATGTTGCCGCACAGCACAGGTCGGCCGCCGAGCCCGGTCACGAATCTGTAAAGGTTCATCTCCACGCCGGGCTGGTCGCCGTCGGCAAGGGTGTAGACCACGCCGGCCTCGTCGGCCTTGCGCTTGAGCAACGGCCCCACGGTGGCGTCGAGCTCTGCATTCATGGTGACGAACGGCTTGCCGGAGTCGAACGCCTTGAGCGCGATGTGCGCGCCGTACTCCACATGGCCCGTCATCTCCAGCACAACGTCCACGGCCTCGCTCTCGCAGAGCACGACGTAGTCGTCCGTGATTGCGCAGCCTCCCTGGCCGGCAACGCGTGCGATGGCCTGGGGATCGTCCGCGTGCTCCACATTACGCACGCCCACCTCGCGGCACATGGCCTCGGCGCGGTCCCGCGTGCGGTTGCATATGGCGGAGAGGACCATGCCGGGAACATGGCCGGCGATTTGCCGCGCGGTGCCGCGGGCCATGAATCCTGCGCCGACCATGCCCACGCGTATTGGCTCTCCGCGGGACTGTCTGTCCTGAAGAGCCGTGTCGATGATGATCATGCGACTTCCTCGGATGCGTTGGGTATAAAAGGCCAACTGGCGTCCTTGTCGGAAATGACCGTCACGGGAAGGGGCCACTCGATGGCAAAG
>JBMCLC010000082.1:0-6556 GCA_048614715.1 Oceanidesulfovibrio sp. | reverse complement strand
CGACCTCTTCCGCTATTTCCACAACCTCAAGGGCAACTCCGGAATCATCGGCTTCAAGGAGCTGAACGGACTGACCCATGAGGCGGAAACCCTGCTCAACCGCGTCCGCAAGGGCGAGATGGCTGCCTCGGCCCAGGGGCTCGTTGATCTTCTGCTGCTCGTGGTGGACACCATAGAATCCCTCGTGGCCGGCGTGGACACACGCAACGGCACGGTGAATCCTGTGCCCACCGCCATGGTCAAAAGCAAGCTGCGCCGGGCCGTGGAATCCGGCTCCATCGAGGAGCCGGCAGCGGCCGCCGAGCAGGAGCCGCAATCCAGCGAGGGACCCCAAGCAGCTGTCTCTTCCCCGAAAGCTCCGGCCGGCAAAGAGACAACCGCGGAGCCGACATCCTCCGGCGGGTTCGACACGGAAGACGTCGCCATTTTCGAATCCACGGTGAACCAGCAGCTCAAAACGGTGCGCATCGCCCTGGAAAAACTGGGCGAGGATGCCGACCACCCCGAGTATGTGGACGCCATGTACCGCGCGCTGACCACCGTCCAGAATTCGAGCGGGTACATGGGGCTGGAGGAGGTGCAGACCTACGCCCAGCGGACCGCCGCCCTGGTGGATCAGGCCCGCTCCGCCGGCATCGGGTTCGAGCCCCTGCTGGACATCATGAGGCAGGAAACCTCCATCCTGTCCGACATGGTGGAAAACGAACTGAAGAATATCAAATCCGCGGCCGCGACCGAGACAGGCCCCACGGCCGAGCCTCCCGCGCCCGAGCCCAAGGCCGAATCCAAAACGCCTGAACCCAAGCCGGAGCAGAAGGCCCCGGCGCCTGCGCCCGAACAGAAGGCGGAACCAGCGCCGGCCCGGAAACCGGCTCCGAAAGCCGCATCCGAGCTGAAACCAAAGTCCGAGCCGAAGCCAACTCCCGCGCCAGCCGCCGAAAGCGCCCAGGAACACGAGGACGAGGACAGAAAAACGCCTGCCCCGGCATCAGCCCAGGCCCAGAGCCAGCAGAAGCCCAAGGTTTCCTCCACCATCCGAGTGGACCACGAAAAGCTCGACCATCTCATGAACCTCATCGGCGAGCTGATCATCAACCGCAACCGGTTCACCATGATCGCCCGCAATCTGGAGGAGCACGGGAAAGAGATCGACATCGCCGACACCGCCCAGAACCTCACCGAGACTACCTTCGCCATGGCTCGTATCTCGGACGATCTGCAGGACACCATCATGAAGGTCCGCATGGTGCCCGTGCAGACGGTGTTCTCGCGCTTCCCCCGCCTGGTGCGGGACCTTTCCCGCAAGTCTGGCAAGCAGGTGGAGCTCATCATGGAAGGCGAGGAGACCGAGCTCGACAAATCCGTGGTCGAGGTCATCGGCGACCCCCTCGTGCACCTCATCCGCAACTCCGTGGACCATGGCATAGAGCCCGAGGAGCAGCGCATCAAGGCGGGCAAGCCGGCCAGGGGCACTGTGTGGCTGCGCGCTTACTACCGCGGCAACTCCGTGGCCATAGAGATCGAGGACAACGGCAAGGGCATCGACCCGGAAAAGATGCGCGAGGTGGCCATCAAGAAGGGCATCATCTCGCCCGAGGAAGCAAGGAACCTCGACGACCGCGAGGCACGGGAGCTCATCTTCGCCCCGGGCTTCTCCTCGGCGGAAAAGATTACGGACATCTCGGGCCGCGGCGTGGGCATGGATGTGGTGCGCACGAACATCAAGAACCTCAAGGGCTCGGTCTCCATCGCCTCCGAGACCGGCAAGTACACCCGCTTCACCCTCATCCTGCCGCTCACCCTGGCCATCATCGACGCGCTCATGGTCAAGGTCGGGGGCGATACGTACGCCATTCCGCTGGACGCCGTGTCAGAAACCACAAAGATCGAGACAAAGCGCCTCACCGAGGTCAACGGCCGCAAGGCCGTCACCCTGCGCGGCCAGGTCCTGGGCATCATCTCGTTGTGCGAGATGCTGGAGCTCCCCCCGCCCGAGGCGGAGCCCGAGATTCTCTCGGTGGTGGTCATCCAGGACGGCGAGCGCAGGCTGGGTCTCGTGGTGGACAGACTGCTCGAACGCCAGGAAATCGTCATCAAGCCGCTGGGCGCGTACCTTGGGGATCAGAAGGGCATATCCGGTGCGACCATCATGGGCGACGGCTCCGTAGTGCTCATCCTGGACCCGCACGAGATCTATCTCATGGCCACGTCCAAGGCCATTTAGCGGGCGAGTGGGACGGTATGCGTTTCGGCGTAACGGGCAGGTTTCTACTCGCGGCGGCAGTGCTGCTCGCCGCGTCTATCCCGGCCCTGGCGCAGGAGCAGGACGGGGCGGTTATCGACGGTGCTTTTGGCTACGAGCTGGGCGCGGTCTACGTGCCGGACGCCGCCACGGACATGATCCAGGACCGCGGCGGGCTGGTGCGCGTGGATGTGTCGCCGCGCATTCCCACCGGCTTTTTCCGCTACCATGCGCTATGGCTGGAGCCGGAATCCCAAACAATCGTCCAGATAACGGCCACGGCGCCGCACGCTACCAGGCAGGCCGCCGAGGGCGTCTTGCAGATGCTGCTCGAGGTGCTGCGCAACAAATACGGCCAAGACAGCTTCGCGGATATCGTGCATACTTTCCGTCGCGGGCAGCGTTCCATCCATGTGGGGGTGAGCCTGCAGGGCAGCGTCTACGTGCTCGCCATTGCCTACCAGGACGATGCGCTCGTGGCGCAAGCCATGGAAGAGGCGGCCAAACGGCGCTTCAGCCTGCCCGGGTCCGACGACGGCGACGGTCTCTAGTGCATTTGCGTCTTGGAAGAATGCTCCCAGCAGAAACAATTCCTCATTGTTTCAGGTGCATGCATTCGAGCACCCGATTCGCTTCCAACTGAAAACGCCCTAGAACAGCGTATACAGGCGCCCCAGCACGAATCCCTCGCCCAGCACGGCCAACAAAGCCAGCACGGCCGCCAGCCACGCCGCGGGCTTCTGGCGTAGCGGCGTTTTGCTCGCGGCGATCACGGCCCACAACGCGCACGCCAGCAGCAGACTGCCCACGGATACGCCAAAGGCGATCCATATAGGGTGGGTCAGGTCGATGGAGGCGAGGCCTTCCGGGGTTATTCGCGGGGCCAGCCACACAGCGTGCCAAGCCACGGCGCAGGCCGCAGGTATGCCGAAGATCAGCGCGAACTTGGCCGCCCTCTTGAATGCGTAGGCGTAGTAGTCCCTGCCGAAGTCCTCCATGTTCCGCCGCAACAGCAGCCAGAGCGTGCCGAATCCGCCCGCTACCACAGGCGCCGTGAGAATGACGGCTGCGAAGAACGGCCAGATTGTGGACATCATGGGGATGGAGCGGACCCCGGAAACGAACGATGCCATGGACGGATCGGCGGCGAATGCCTCCGGGTAGTGGAGCATGACGCGCTTGAGGGCGAGCAGCAGAAAGACGCCGCCCGCGGATATGAGCACCGTGAGCCAGCCCATGAGCATGTGGAAAGGCTTTGCCTCTTTCAGCCGCACCCAAGATGACTGGTGCTGGACCATCAAAAGCAGCGCCACGCCTAAAAGGCCCAGCACCGACAAGGAGGCCTGGCCCAGGAGCGGGGAGAGCACGCCCTCGAGCACGTATGCCGGGTGGCGGAAGGCGAGCACGGCCCAGCCGCCCAGACAGAAAGGCAGGAGGCACAAGGAAATAGTAACGGACATGGTCGCCATCTGTTTGGCGAACTTGTCATGAAAAACACGTTTCTGCGCGCGGGCAGCGTGTTCGCTCACCACGGCTATGAAAGGCCCGCCCAGGGCGGCGAGCAGGAAAAAGGCCATGAGGCAGAGGAAAAAACTCCGCAGGTAGAATGCGTAAGTGACCATATCAATAGAAATTTCGGGCATGTCGAATGCTCCTCTGTAGGGAGTCGCTTGGGAGCGGACCGGGATCGGTCCGTGCGGGTCCGGCAAGCGAACGGTACAGTCAGTGCCTTATTTTTCCGGGACTGGCAACCTCGTCCTTTTTCCAAGGTGCCGGTGTGCCTTGATAAATACGGACGGCTCCCGTATGGTCCCAAAAATTGGAACGATCGCATCCCTGCCGCGGGATGGGTGCCCCGAGGGTGAGCACTTGTACGCGGGAACACGTTGGTCTGTATCGAAAAAGGAGTCCATGTGGAACATCCCCTTGCTCGAGGCATCGCCTGCCGTGGGGCCAGTCAAGGCGTTCGCCGCGGCGGGCTGGTCTTTCGTGGGGTCGTGGTTGTTTTCGCATGCGCCGTTCTGTCAGGATGCGCGCCTCGGGGCAGCATGGATTTTCGGCTCGCCAATCTCGAAACGCAGGTCATGGAACTCGAAGAGCAAAACCGCCGCCAGGCGGCGGAGCTGGACGCACGGCTCGAGCGGGTCGAGCGGTACGCCGTGGCCCAGGGAGTGGAGCAAGACCGCATCCGCGCCGCCATAGCCGCCTCGCGCAACGATTTTGCCGCCGTCGCGCCGTCCGGTCAATCGCCAAACGCTCAGGAACCTGCGGTTGTCGCGGAAACCGCGAAGACTCAGGATGCCCCCGAAGCCTCGGCCGAGGACCTCGCCGTCGAGATCGAGACCGGACAAACGAACGGAACCGAACGGGTCCACCCCGTGTCCCGCCCCAAGGCGAGAAGCTCAGCTACGGTCACAAGCCCCGGGCCCGGGCCGGACACGCCCTACTCAGAGCCGGGGCCGGACACGCGACACACCGCCGCAGCGGCGTCGCCGGAAGCCGCCGCGAGGACCAAACCCACAGGTAACGGGCTGCCATGGGACTACACCGAGGCCGTTCGGCTGACGCGATCCGGCAATACCGAAAAGGGCCGGCAGATGCTCCGTGCCTTCCTCATGGAGCATCCGGACAGCCCGCTCGTCCCCAATGCGTACTACTGGCTGGGCGAAACCTACTACCACGACAAGCGCTACGCTCAGGCGATCCTCACCTTCAAGGAGGTCACCTCCCGGTTCCCCAAGGATCCCAAGGCCGCGGCATCCATGCTCAAGATCGGTTACTCCTACGAGATGCTCGGCGACAAGGCCAATGCGCGTTTCTACCTGAACGCCCTTATCGAGGACTATCCGAAATCGGAGCCGGCGAAGCTCGCACGCAACGCGCTCGATGAACGATTCTAGGGATACTTCGATCTGCGTCTTTTCGGAATACGCAGCCGACGACGCCGATTTTCCGTGGGCGCTCCATGAGAGCGGCGCCTGGCCGCCGCGCACGCAGGGGCAGCTTCGGGAGCTTTGGGCCAGCCTCGCGTTGCGGCACACGAACGGGCTTGGCCCGCGCACTTGGCGACGTCTTGCGGAACGTTACCAGAACCCCATGGGCGCGGTGGAGGCGGTGCGGCGCTGGTCCGCGGACGGTGTCGCTTCCGAGAAGGTCGCCCAGGAGTTTCGCTCGGAGCGGTGGAGGGGCCCGGCCCGGGCGGAGTGGGACGCAGTGCGGGACCGCGGCCTGGCCGTCGTGCTCTGGAGCGATCCTGATTATCCGCAATGCCTCAAGGAGATTCCGGGCCCGCCGTTCTACCTCTATCGTCTGGGCAATCCGCGGCTTCTGGGCGGTCCGTGCGTGGCCGTGGTGGGCTCGCGCCAGGTTTCTGACTGGGCGCGCGAGATGGCCCGCACACTGGGCAGGGACCTCTCCCGCGCCGGCGTTACCGTAGTGTCGGGCATGGCCCGGGGAGTGGACCGCCATGCCCATATCGGCGCCATGGAGGGAATCGGTGCATCCATCGCCGTACTCGGCACCGGGCCGGACCGGGTCTACCCCACATCGAACCGGGATATCTTCCAGACCCTGGCGCAGGGAGGTCTCGTAGTCACGGAGTTCTCGCCGGGCACGGAACCCGTGGCCGGGCATTTTCCCGTGCGCAACCGGATCATAAGCGGCCTCAGCCTCGGCGTGGTGGTCGTGCAGGCGCGCGAGAAAAGCGGCGCGCTCATCACCGCCAGGCAGGCGCTGGAGCAGGGCAGGGAGGTCTTTGTCGTGGCGCCGCCAGAAAACGCAGCCGGGTTCGAGGGATGCCTGCAACTCATCGAGGAAGGGGCCGTGCCCGTGCGCAGCGCCGAGGACATCCTTGCCGAACTCGGCCCGAATCTGCAGAGCGGCCTGCAAGGGGTGGCCGCCCCACGCCCTTGGCCCGCGCCGGGAAAAGGCCCGCATGCCCAAACGCTTCCGGAAGATGGGCCAACGCGTGCTAATGGTTTGCCATGTCCTGCCGATAAGGTCATTCCGGAGGAGGTGGAATCTCCCATTCAGGAAAGGTCCTTCGGCGCGTCCCGGCAATACGCTCGGTCCAACTTGACGGTACCCGCTTCCGTAGGCGATGAAGAATGTTTCCTGTTCGCAGCCATGGAGGATGAAGCAACAGTGCATGTGGACGAGCTCGCCGAACGTCTCGATTGGGATGTGAGCCGGGTGAGCCGCGTATTGCTCATGCTCGAAATGGAAGGCCTGGTCCATCAATGGCCGGGCATGCGGTACAGCAAGAGCCGGTGACAATCTATGCAACGAATCCCACTCAATCTCGCAGCGCCAGAA
>JBMCLC010000081.1:0-6563 GCA_048614715.1 Oceanidesulfovibrio sp. | reverse complement strand
CGATGATGCGGTCGATTGTCTTGGCCGCCGAGATGGTGTGGAGCGTGGAGAAAACGAGGTGGCCGGTTTCCGCCGCCTCGAGGGCGAGCTTGATGGTTTCCAGGTCGCGCATCTCGCCGACCAGGACAATGTCCGGGTCCTCGCGGAGCGCGCCGCGAAGCGCTGCGGAAAAAGACTTGGTGTCGCGTCCTACCTCGCGCTGGTTGATGAGGCAGTTCTTGGGCTGGTGCACGAACTCGATGGGGTCTTCGATGGAGAGGATGTGGTCCTTGCGCACCTTGTTTGCGTAGTCCATTATCGCGGCAAGCGTGGTGGACTTACCGGAACCCGTGGGCCCGGTGACCAGCACGAGCCCCTTGGGCAGCATGGCCAGCTGCGCCAGCAGCGGCGGCAGGTCCAGCTGCTCGATGGTCAGAATTTCTTCGGGGATTTCTCGGAACGCGGCGGCGATGCCCCGGCTCTGCAGATAGTAGTTCACGCGGTAGCGCGCCAGGTTCGGAACCTCGTAGGAAAAGTCGATATCGCCGCTTTCCTCGAATTCCTTGATCTTGTTTTCCGGCGTGATCTCGTAGAGCAGACGTTTGAGATCTTCATGCTCCATGACTTTGTACTTCACGCGCTGGAGCTCGCCCTGGAGGCGGATGATGGGCTGCGAGCCGCTGGACAGGTGGAGGTCGGAACCGCCATGCTCGTGGAGCATTTTGAAGAAGGCGTCAATCTGGGCCATGTGCTGAACAACTCCTTACATAACTGGCCATCGCCTGAACGCGATGCATATTTGACCGGACCGGCGGCCCGGACCGCTCCGTTACGAGATTACAGCACGGAAACATGGTTGCGCATCGTCTGTTAGATGCAGCTGAACGCACGTTAAAAAGAACATCCCTGCGTCTTCCCGGAACTGCCTGTGTAACCTCCAGGGGTTCTTCATAATTCCCGGGAATCATATACTTCTTTCGCAACGATTCGTCAATTCAAAATAGCTATACGTTCAATACGGCCTCGCCTCGACTTTTTTTACCCGCTCCTGCATACTTTGGCGATTGTGTCACCATAGCGACAAATGGCCCGGTGCGCGCCATATCCGGGCCACGCCAAGGAGGTCATCATGAGCGTTATTCTGAACATTTCAATTTTCCCGCTGGATAAGGGCGAAGACCTGGGCGAGTACGTGGCCCGCGCCATGAACGTGATCAAGGCCAGCGGCCTTTCGTATGTCATGGGCCCCATGGGCACGGCTATCGAAGGCTCCTCCGTGCAGGAGGTCCTGGACCTCGCGGCCAAGTGCTACGCCGAGCTGGAGCCCGACTGCGGCCGCGTCTACATGATGATGAACGTGGACGCCCGCAAGGGGCGCACCGATGGCCTGCGCCAGAAGGTCGAATCCGTGCGGGCCAAGATGGCCGGAGGTCTTGGCTAGATGACGACTTCTTTCCAGGCCGCGTGGCGGGATGTCGTGGCGATTCGCGAGCATAAGCCCCTGATCATCAACGTGACCAACTACGTGGTGATGAACACCACGGCCAACGCCCTGCTCGCCCTTGGCGCCTCGCCCGCCATGTCCAACGCAGTGGACGAGATGAGGGACCTGGTCGACATCTGCCAGGCCCTCGTTTTGAACATAGGCACACCCACGCCCACCAACATGGAGGCCATGAACGCAAGCTTCGCCGCTGCGCGCGAGTTGGGCAAGCCAGTGGTGCTGGATCCCGTTGCCGCGGGCGCCACCGGGCTGCGCCGGGACTTCGTCGCCTCGCTCCTGCACAACCGCAGCCCGAGCATAATACGAGGCAACGCCAGCGAGATACTGGCCCTGGCCGGCTCCGCCGATCCTTCCAAGGGCGCAGATACGGCCCACGGCGTGCACGAGGCCTCGGACGCGGCGGTCGAGCTGGCCAAACGCCACGGCTGCACGGTCTGCGTGAGCGGCGAGATCGACCTGATCACCAACGGCAACTCCTCCTGGGTGCTCACCGGCGGCCACGCCATGATGCCCTACGTCACCGGGTTGGGCTGCACGGCCAGCGCCTTGTGCGGCGCCTTCGCCGCCGTGAATCCGGACCCCCTTGCCGCCACGATCCACGCCATGGCGGTGATGGCCGCCGCCGGAGAAATTGCGGCCGCGCGCTCGCAGGGCCCCGGCTCCCTGCAGATGCATCTCTACGATGTTCTCTACAGCCTCACGGAAACCGAACTCACCGAGCGCATGCGCCTGGAGAAAGCATGAACAAGAAGCGGGACTTTTCCGTCTACCTGGTCACGGACCGGCCCTTGTGCGGCGGCCGTGACCTTCTGGCGGTCATCGAGCAGGCGATAGCAGGCGGCGTCACCATCGTGCAGCTGCGCGAGAAGGACGCCACGGCCCGCGAGTTCTTCGAGCTGGCGCGGTCGGCCAAAGAGCTGCTCGACCGGGCCGGAGTGCCGCTAATCATCAACGACCGCGTGGACGTGGCTCTGGCCGTGGACGCCGACGGCGTGCACGTGGGCCAGAAGGACCTGCCCTACACCGAAGTCCGCAGGATGGTGGGGCCGCACAAGATCGTGGGGTTGAGCGTGGACTCCATGGAACAGGCCCTCTCCGTGCCCGACCTGGAAGTGGTTCCCGGAGACGGCGGGCTCGGTCCGGACTACCTGGGCGTTGGCCCCATCTTCCACACGACCACGAAGAAGGACGCCTCCGACGTATGGGGGCTGGAGAACCTGGCCCGGTTGCGGGAGCAGACCCGGCAGGTGCTCGTGGGCATCGGCGGGATAAACGCCTTCAACGCCGCCCACGTCATCCGCGCCGGCGCGGACGGCGTGGCCGTGGTCAGCGACATCTGCGCGGCGGAATCACCGGAACAGGCCGCAAAGAACCTGGCCGCGGCCGTGATGTTGGGACGGGGACTGGAGTGATTCGCTCGCGGGCCGACGCTCGACCATCTCGTGCATTTTCCTCTTGATACAGAACGCACTCCAGATATAAGTTCCTATTATTTCAAGAAAATGCGAAAGAGCATCTAACCTTGTTCACGCTTTAGATGCTCACGGGGACTGAGATCCTGGCTGGAGCAGCCAGACACGGACGTACTTTGCCATATACCGGAGGGATCGAGAAGAACGCGCGTCACTACTACCCACCGACCACGCCCTCGATGTAATCGATGAACTCCTCGGCAAAAGCGTAGAGCTCCACGGTGTCATCCCGGCCATACTGCGTGTCGACCCGGGTTTCCAACTCGCGGCATTTGTCCACGAGTTCGGCGTAGCTGGAGGCCAGCACCGGAGGCATCTTCGCCTTTTCCAGGAGGTGCCAGGCCTGCTGGCCGCCGATGGGCAGGCCCTTGGGGTTGCGCAGGCCGCGGTGCAGCAAAAGCGCGTCCATGGCGAAGGTGCACGCGTCGCACAGCCGGCAGACGCAGCCGTTCCAGCGGAACGCCAGGGCAAGGACGCGGGTGTCCTCAAAAACCTCGCGGGCGCGGACCATGCGGCTTTTCACGGCGTTGCTATGCAATTCCTGCGTGGACGTCATCCTCGCGATCTCCTCAGCGTGGCGGTGTCGAGTGCTGCCCTTCACTACCTGTTGTGCTTTAAAAAGGAAAGGGAGTCCGGGGTAATGTCGCATCCCCGGACAATTCCAAGAAAAATGCCGGATCGGAATGACCCGGCATTTTCGCTTCAGTGTGCTTGCTTCTGCGCCACGGTCCTTACGCCTCGGCCGCGGTTTCCCCTGCCTCGTCCCTGGCACGGGGGCCGATTGTATAGCCCATGTCCCCGTCCATTACGTCGAAGGTAACGGCCTCGCCGTCGTGGAGGTGTCCGCCGATGAGCGCCTTGGCCAGGGGCGTCTCCAGGTGGGCGGCAAGATAGCGCTTGAGCGGACGGGCCCCGTACACCGGATCGTAGGCGGCGCGCACGATGAACTCCTTGGCCGCTTCGCTGAGCCCGAGATCGATCTTGCGGTCTTCCAGACGATCGCGCAGGTTCGCAAGCTGGAGCTCCACAATTTCCTTGAGCTGTTCCATGAGCAGCGGCTTGAAGAGCACGGTTTCGTCCACGCGGTTGAGGAATTCGGGCCGGAAATGCCGGCGCAGCTCGCCCATCACGGCGTCGCGCACGCCATCCCGGAAGTCGCCCTGCTCCGTGATGCCCTCGAGCATGGTGGTGGAGCCGATGTTCGAGGTCATGATCAGGATCGTGTTCTTGAAGTCCACAGTGCGGCCGTGGCTGTCCGTGAGCCGGCCGTCGTCGAGTATCTGCAAAAGCACGTTGAACACGTCGTGGTGCGCTTTCTCTATCTCGTCGAGCAGGATTACGGAGTAAGGCTTGCGCCGCACGGCCTCGGTGAGCTGGCCGCCTTCTTCATAGCCCACATATCCGGGAGGCGCGCCGATGAGCCGGGCCACGGTGTGCTTCTCCATGTACTCGCTCATGTCCAGGCGCACCATGTTGTCCTCGGAGTCGAAGAGCGCCTGGGCCAGGGTCTTGCACAGCTCGGTCTTGCCCACGCCCGTGGGGCCGAGGAAGATGAACGAGCCGATGGGTCGGCGGGGGTCCTTGAGCCCGGCGCGGGCCCGGACCACGGCGTCGGCCACGGCCTGCACCGCCTCGTCCTGTCCCACCACGCGCTCGTGCAGCACCTCGGGCAGGCGCATGAGCTTTTCGCGCTCGCCCTCCAGCAGCCGTGACACCGGGATGCCTGTCCAGCGGGCCACGATGGCGGCCACGTCGTCCGGCGTCACCTCCTCGCGCAGCAGACGGGTCTCCGCGGGCTTTTCCTCACCCTCCACCGTATCGGCGCCTTCCAGCTGTGCAAGTTTCTTCTCCAGCTGAGTGAGTGTGCCGTAGCGCAGCTCGGCCGCGCGGTTCAGATCGTAGTTGCGCTCGGCCTCCTCGATCTCGCGGCGGGTGCGCTCGATGTCCTCCTTGACCTGCCGGACCTCGTCGATGGAGCCTTTTTCCTTTTCCCAGCGGGCCATGAGTTCGGCCTGATCTTCCTTGAGATCGGCCAGCTCCTTTTCCAGCTTTTCGAGCCGCTCGCGGGAGGCCTCGTCCTTTTCGCGGCGCAGGGCCTCGCGCTCGATCTCCAGCTGCATGATCTTGCGGTTGATGGCGTCCAGCTCCGTGGGCAGGGAGTCGATCTCCGTGCGGATCAGCGCGCCGGCCTCGTCTATGAGGTCGATGGCCTTGTCAGGCAGGTTGCGGTCCGTGATGTAGCGATGCGAGAGCACGGCCGCCTCCACCAGGGCCGCGTCCGCGATGCGCACGCCGTGGTGCACCTCGAACCGTTCGCTCAGACCGCGCAGGATGGAGATGGTGTCCTCCACCGAAGGCTCGTTGACCTGCACGGGCTGGAAGCGCCGCTCCAGGGCCGGGTCCTTCTCTATGTGCTTGCGGTATTCATCGAGCGTGGTGGCGCCGATGCAGTGGAGTTCGCCGCGCGCCAGCATGGGCTTGAGCAGGTTGCCGGCGTCCATGGCGCCCTCGGCCTTGCCCGCGCCCACGATGGTGTGGAGTTCGTCGATAAACATGATGATTGCGCCTTCGGACTTCTGCACCTCCTGGAGCACGGCCTTGAGCCGCTCCTCGAACTCGCCGCGGTACTTGGCGCCGGCGATGAGCGCGCCCATGTCCAAGGCGTAGATCATCTTGTCCTTCAGGCTCTCGGGTACGTCGCCCTGGAGCACGCGGTGGGCCAGGCCTTCCACGATGGCGGTCTTGCCCACGCCGGCCTCGCCAATGAACACCGGGTTGTTCTTGGTGCGGCGCGAGAGAATGCGGATGCAGCGGCGGATTTCCTCGTCCCGGCCAATGACCGGATCGAGCTTGCCCTTGCGCGCCTCCTCCACCAGATCGCGGCCGTACTTGCCCAGAGCCTCGTAGGTGGCTTCCGGGTTGTCCGAGGTCACTCGCTGGCAGCCGCGCACATCGGTCAGCGTTGCCAGCACCTTTTCCGGCGTGAGGCCGAACTGCTTGTTCACCTTGCCCACGCCGGTCTTCTCCGGCTCCTCGTTCAGGGCGAGGAACAGATGCTCCACGCTGACGTACTCGTCGTTGAGCCTCCTGGCGTGGTCCATGGCCTTGACCAGAATCTGCGAAAGGCGCTGGGTCACGGTGATCTGGCCGGGCTGCGCGCCGGGACCGGAGACCGAGGGCATCTTGCCCAGCTCGGCTTCCACGGCCTTGGCGTACGCCCCGGCATCGTAGCCGGCGCGTTCCAGAATGCGCGGCACCAGGCCGTTTTCCTGGGTTGCGAGGGCGAAGAGCAGGTGCTCCGCGTCCACGGCCTGGTGGCCCATGCGCACCGCGGTCTCCTGCGCCACGTTCAATGCGTCCTGGGATTTCTGTGTGAGCTTGCTCAAATCCATATGCGTACTCCTTGGAGGAGGTAAGATACTGAAAAATTTATGGCCTGCCGCTCGTGCCCTCTGAAGCGTCCCAGAGCAGCCGTTCCATCTGGCGCACGCGGCGTTCCATTTCCTGCACGCGGTCGAGCAGGTCCATGATGATGGTGCCGGCGAGGCTCGATATCTCGAAATCGCGGCAGATGCGTTCGAGCTTCCTGGCGCGGACTATGTCCAGCA
>JBMCLC010000080.1:0-6621 GCA_048614715.1 Oceanidesulfovibrio sp. | reverse complement strand
ATGGCTTCGGTTTCCAAGGCCGCCGCGCTGGGCGGCTTCAGGCCGGACGTTCTGGCGGCGGAGATCGCCTCCCAGATATTCCTGCACGGTCACGACGTCGCCATGGTCCACCCCGGCGGCGGCAAAGTGGCGGAGCAGTCCATGAGCCGCGAGGAGCGGGTCCGGGCGTTCAGGGACATCGTCATGCGCATCCATGGCGGGGAGAGCGTGGACGCCGTGCGGGAAGAGTTCCACGACCTGTTACGGGAAGTCTCGCCTGCGGAGATCGGCGCCATGGAGCAGGAACTGGTGAAGGAGGGCATAGACGAATCCGAGATCAAGAAGCTGTGCAATCTGCATGTGGAGCTGTTCGAACATTCGGTCCAGTCCGAGCTGCCGGAGATGGAGCCGGGCCATCCCATTCACACCATGCAGGCCGAAAACCGCGTTGCCGACGAAAAAGCTGAGCAGCTCCAACAAAGCGCGTGCCAGATTACGGACGATCTGACCTTTGCCGCGGCCCGCTCCGGCCTGCAGGAAACAGTAGAGAGCCTTGCAAAGATCATCCGCCACTACGAGCGCAAGGAGAACCAGCTCTTTCCGATCATGGAAGCCCATGATCTGACGGCGCCGCCCCAGGTGATGTGGGCGATCCACGACGACATCCGCGCTGCATTCAAGCAGACAAGGGCCGCTCTGGAGGCGGGAGACCGGGAAACCGCCGTGTCTTTGGCCACTGAGCTGGCTGTGGCCATCCGCGACCTGATCCACAAGGAGGAGCGGATACTGTTTCCCATGGTCTACGAGACCTTTTCGGATGAGGATTGGGCCAGGGTGCGCTCCGGCGAAGAGGAGATCGGCTTCGCCTGGGTGGAGCCGGGCGACGTGTGGAAAGCGCCGTCAATCGAGGGAAAGGAATCGAGGCAGCAGAGCTGCCTGGTTTCCCTGGATGCCGGAAAACTGCGGCCCGAGGTGATCAACGCCATCCTGAAGACGCTTCCCATCGACCTCTCCTTCGTGGACGCCGATGATCGCGTGGCCTATTTTACTCAGACCGCGCACCGCGTCTTTCCCAGGAGCGAAGGGATACTCGGCCGCGAGGTCAGACATTGCCACCCCAAGAAAAGCGTGCACATGGTTGAGCAGATACTGAAGAAATTCAAGTCCGGCGAGCGGGATGAGGCCGAGTTCTGGATTCATGCGGGCGACGCGTTCATCCACATCCGTTTCTACGCCGTACGGCAGGACGACGGCACCTACGAAGGCTGCCTCGAGGTGGCGCAGGACGCCACCCATATCCGCGCCCTGGCAGGCCAGCAGCGCCTGCTCGACTGGGACTGATCGTGAAGCGCATGATGAATGCGCCCGCGATTGCGCCATGACGTTGCCAGCGACCGAGCCTCCCGCGTTACTGCGACCTCAAAGGGCACGGGAGGCCTTGATTCACTTCGGAAAGCGTCGAACAAGGACAAGGATGACGCAGGAGACCGCGGCGGATGCGATGCAGTTCGCCGTGAATCCGAGACCGGCGTAAATCAGCCCCGCGGCGGCGCTGCCCACGGCGAAGCCGAACTATCCCCGGAAGATGACGCGCGCTCTGTCGATGCTGTCGGAGAGCCTGCCCGCCCAGGGAGCTGCCAGAAGAATGGCGATGGCCGCCAGGGAGAACGCCCAGGCCATCTGCTGCGGCGTCATCTTCAGCGTGCCGGACATCCACATGGGCAGGTAGGTCAGTAGACGGACATGCCAGAAAGCACCAGCACGCCCACCACCAGGGCCGTGCAGAGATCCCGGGACGAGGCGATTCGGTGGTAGTCCGCGAGCAGTTCGGAAAGCGCGCGGCGCTTGGGCACGATATGCTCCGGCTGCGGCGCGAAGAGCCACACGCATACGGCGCATGCCGCCATGAGCGCGCCGAAGGCCATGAAGGGCGCCTTGTATCCGGCGGCCCCGGCAAGCCACGTGGCCACGGGCAGTCCGGCCACCTGCCCGAAGGCGAAGCCGCTGATGACCACGCCCATTGCCCAGCCGCGGCGGGCCATGGGGAACGCGTTGCCACGTAGGCCAGCACGCCGGACGAGCACATGCCCGCCACCATGCCGGTGAGCACGCCGAGGGCGAGAAGCAACGCGCGTGGCAGGGGGGCGGTTTCTGGGCTTTTGTCCATTCGCCACGTACCGGGTTTTCCAGCCGGCGGCGCAAAAAGGGGGCCGACTTGCTGACGTATTCAAGCGGAAACGCCGGCAGGCCGCTCCATGGGGCCTGCCGGCGACTGCAACATGCTCGGGATCGGGAAAACGGCGCTGCGGTCAGATCTCGAAGAGCATCTCCAGATCGTTGCGTGTCAGGCTCTTCCAGGCGTCCTGTCCAGGGATGATGGCCTCGGCCACGTCGCGTTTCTGGTCCTGCAGCTTGAGGATCTTCTCTTCCACCGTGTTCTGGCAGATCATCTTGTAGGAAAAGACCTGCCGCGTCTGGCCGATGCGGTGTGTGCGGTCCGTGGCCTGGCTTTCCACGGCCGGGTTCCACCACGGATCGTAGTGGATGACGTAGTCCGCGCTGGTGAGATTGAGCCCCGTGCCACCAGCCTTGAGCGAGATGAGGAAGATGGGGATGTCCGGATTGTTGTTGAAGCGGTCCACCTGGTCGAAGCGGTCCTTGGAGGTGCCGTCCAGGTAGGCGAAGGGCGTCTTGTTGATCTGCAGCCAGCTGCGCACGATGTGCAGCATCTGCACGAACTGAGAAAACACGAGGACCTTGTGGCCTTCCTCGATGATGTCCGTGACCATGTCCTTAAAGGCGTCGAACTTGCCCGAGGGCAGGTTGGTGGAAACACCGGGCATGTCCAGCTTGAGCAGCCTGGGGTGGCAGCAGATCTGGCGCAGCTTGAGCAGTGCGTCGAGGATGGACATCTGGCTCTTGGCGATGCCTTTCTCGTCCACGTCCTGGAGTACCTGCTCCCTGAGCTTCTTGGCCAGGGAGGCGTAGAGCTCCATCTGCTCGTCGGCCAGGGCGCAGTAATAGACGTTCTCGATCTTGGGCGGCAGGTCCTTGGCGACCTGATTCTTGGTCCGGCGCAGGATGAACGGCTTCACGCGCTGGCGCAGATACTCCAGGGTGTCGACGTCGCCGTCCTTGATGGGTTTGACAACGCCGCGCTGGAAGGCGTGCTGCGAGCCCAGAAAACCCGGCATGAGGAACTCGAAGAGCGACCAGAGCTCGAACAGGTTGTTCTCGATAGGCGTGCCCGAAAGGCAGATGCGCTGCTTGGCGGAAAGCTTGCGCACGCTGCGAGCGGTGATGGTGTTCGGGTTCTTGATGTTCTGGGCCTCGTCCAGGATGATGGTGGAGAACTCGTACTTCTGGAGTTCCTCCAGATCGCGCCGCAGCAGGGCGTAGGTGGTGATTACGATGCTCGCCTTCTCGATCTTCTTGAACAGTCCCTCGCGGCGGGTGCCGTAGATGACCAGCCTTTTGAGTTGCGGGGCGAACTTCTCGGCTTCCCGTTCCCAGTTGGGCAGCACGGACGTGGGCACGACAATGAGGTTGGGGCCGGTGACGCCAATGGAGTTGAGATGCAGGAGGAATGAGAGTGTCTGTATGGTCTTGCCCAGGCCCATCTCGTCCGCGAGGATGCCTCCGAATCCGTACTCCTTGAGGAAGTTGAGGGAGGACAGGCCCTGCACCTGGTAGGGGCGCAGCTCCGCGTTGAGATCCCTGGGCGTAGTAAGCTGCTTGATTTCCTTGAAGGAATGGATCTTGGTGCGCAGGGTGTCCCAGAACGAGTCGGTCACGGCGTGGGGCACGTCGTCCAGAATGCTGTCCAGCACCGGCGCCTCGAACTGCTTGAACTGCTTCTGCGGCGGCTTGTCCGGATCGAGGCCCAGGCTGCGCAGCTTGTGGCCGAGCTTTTCGAGCCAGCTTTCGGGCAGCGAGGTGTAGGAGCCGTCCTTGAGCTGGACGTAGCGCTTGCCCTGTGTCCATGCCTCCCAGATCTTCTCGATGGGCACGCGTTGCTCGTCGTACTCCACGGCGAGGTCGAGCTCGAACCACTTCTCGTCCTCGTTGGACTCCACCTCTGCGGTGATGACGGGCTGGCTGAGCCGGACCTTGTAGCGGGTCAGGTTCTTCTCGCCGTAGACGCGGTACTCCTGCACAAGGGAGGGGTAGGCGTCCAGCAGGAAGGCGATGGCTTCTTCCGGCTCCAGGAACCAGATGGCGTTGGAGCGCGGCTGGAAATGCATGTCCTGGAGCTTCTGGGTCAGCGCTGCCTCGGCCTCCTGGTTGCGGCGGATGAGGTAGGCCTTTTTCTCGCTCTGGTAGCTGCCGGTCTGCAGGTCCGGGTTGGGCCCGGGTAGGGCTATCTCGCCGTGCTCCGTGTCGTAGGTGTTCTCTATCTGCAGGGTGAGCAGGCTGCCTTCCTCGTCCAGGAAAAGCTTGGGATTGTATGTCGCGGGGACGAAGATGGGCTTCATCTGCTCCAGGAACTCTTCCTGGCCGTGCAACTCGGAGGCGGGAAGTTTGGTCCAGACCCTGTCCAGAAACTCGGAAATGTCGGTGTGGGAGATGATGGGCGGCTCGGCCACTATGTCCTGGATGGGCTGGGGTTCGAGCCCGGTCTGCACCGGATAGAAGGCCTTGTTCCAGCAAACCCATATGGGCATCTGGCCGTAAAAGTAGGCTTCCTGCCCCTCGATGGGGAAGGGCGGCTTGCCCTCGCGTCCCAGCAGCACCTCCAGGCGCAGTCCCTCTTCCTCCAGATGGGGGGTAAGCATGAGGCGCATGGTCTTGCGCTCCACCCGGCAGGGCTGCTCCGTATCGCGCCAGAACAGGTAGAACTCGCGGCGCAGGGCGCGGAAGAACCAGGCGAGCAGGCCGTCCGGGATATCCACGCGGTGGCCGAAGTAGTCGATATAGCGGCCCACCTGCTCGGCGACCTTGGGGAGCAGGGGGGCGTTCTCGGCCCAGTCCGGGTTGTTGATGATCTGCTCGAGGGTGACTTCGTTCTGCACCGAGGAAAGGCCGGACTTGTTCTGCCGGGCGCGGAAAAAGGCCACCTGCAGTCGTCCAGGCTCGGGATAGAAGCGGTAGATGAGATAGTGGCGTCCGGCTTCGGGCTCGGGCTCGGTGGAGAAAAAGGAACGGAAGACCTGGCGCCATTCGGTCTTGGGCTTGGCCGGGGCCTTGTCCTCGCTGCTGGATTCCATGGACCTGAGGAACTTGAGCGCGGTGGCGCCGATGTGCCTGCATACGCCGGAGAACGAGTCAGGGCAATTGCAATAGTAGCTGATCCTGTTCTCCTTGAGATTGATGGAAATCTCCGGAGAATAGACCTGGAAATCCTCGCCCTGGATGTTCCCGTTGACCTCCCAGAAGGTCTCCCCCTTCTTCAGGGAGAGCTTCTGCACGCCGCCGTTGGCCAGAATGTGGTTGGAACCCTCGACCAGGTATTCGGGTATCGAATCATTGACGAAATCATTGAGCAGGTCCTTGACCACGCTCTCTTCGCCTTTATCCATAGACAATGGACTGCTCCTTCAAGACATGCACATAGGCGAGAGCGACGCAGTGTGCCGTGCACGCGCGCGAGACCAGGGAGCGGTCGGAGTAGGTAGTTCGATGTGCTGCGTTTTTCGGCATGGGTGAAACAGTGTATCGGACCATATTGTTTCGTAGATGAAGAGCCCGTTTTTTGCAACCCGGGTGTTCGAAAAAGCACGGTCCCACACGTGGGACCTCCCGCCCCAGGCGGGATGCAGTCGTTTATTCTACTGTCTTTTCGCAAATTGGCAACAATCGGATAAACAGGTTCAACCACAGGGGGGATATAGCGAAGTCCTCCTGTGTGACTTGAAGAAAGTACATCTTTGCGCGTATCAGGAAAACATGGCTCACGACACACCCAATATCCCACAGAACGGCGAATGCGGCACGACCGCGGCCCCGGCCCCGGCCTCGCGGCCCATCGTGCGCATCGGCGAGATACTCGAAAAAGCCAGCGCGTACCTGCCCGAATCCGGCGTGGACGTCATTCAGAAGGCGTACGTCTTCTCCGCGGCGGCTCATGCCGGCCAGACCCGGCGGTCCGGAGAGCCCTACCTCTCCCACCCCCTGGAGGTGGCCAATATCCTGGCAGGCATGCGGCTGGACGAGGCGACCATAGCCGCCGGCCTGCTGCACGACACCGTGGAGGACACCAAGGTCTCCATCGAGGAGATCGACGAGGAGTTCGGCGAGGAGGTCGGCGATATCGTCGAGGGCGTCACCAAGATCAGCCAGATGCCTTTCGAGACCAAGGAGCAGGCCCAGGCCGAGAACATCCGCAAGATGATCCTCTCCATGGCGGAGAACATGCGGGTGCTTATAGTGAAGCTTGCCGACCGGCTGCACAACATGCGCACCCTGGAGCACATGCCCGCGTCCAAGCAGAAAGCGATCAGCCAGGAAACCATGGACATCTATGCGCCCCTGGCCAACCGGCTCGGCCTGCACCGGCTCAAGCTGGAGCTCGAGGACCTCTCCCTGAAGTACCTCAAGCCGGACGTCCACAATCAGCTACGCGCCGGCGTGGAGAAATACCAGGTCCATGGCAGGGAGTACATCCAGAAGGTGATCCGGCTTCTGGAGTCCATGCTCGAGGAG
>JBMCLC010000079.1:0-6622 GCA_048614715.1 Oceanidesulfovibrio sp. | reverse complement strand
GCAGGGCAACGGTCGCCACGCTTATGGTATGGGCCCACAGGCCGCTGTCCGCCCCCGCCTTTTCGAGCAGGGTAACGGCCTCGCCCATCGTGGGGACCGAGGTGTATTCCGATTCCGCGGGAGGGTGCTGCATCAGCCCCCCTGCCGGCGGTGTTGCACGAGCTCGGCCACAATGCTCACGGCAATCTCGCCCGGGGTCTGCGGGCCGATGCCCAGGCCGATGGGGCTGTGCACCCGCGCCAAGTCGGCGTCGGTGAAACCCTCCTGGCGCATGGTCTGGTACACGGCCTCGCGTTTGGAGCGGCTGCCGATCATGCCGATGTAGCTGGCCTGGGTGTGCAGGGTCTGCCGCAGCACGAGGCCGTCATGGCTGTGGCCGCGGGTGACGATGACGATATAGCTCCCCTCAAGGCAAGAATAAGTTAACTCCGGAGCCTGGATCCACGGTCTTTTCAGCGTGATGAAGGGATAATGTAAGGCTTGTCACGATTCGTTCCGAGCACGTGATGGCGCGGAAAAACAAGCACGTGGACAGGGCGAAGCTGTCGCAGCGTGAATTCATCCGGCTCGTAAGATTCTTTGCCGCCGGCATGGAGGCTTCGCGCATCGCCGAGGAGCTGGGCGTGTCCCGGAATACCGTGAACGCCTACATGCGGCGCATCCGGGAGCGCATAGCCGTGGAAGCCGCCAGGAAGGTCCAGGCGCGTGATGCGGAGTCGGCCGGCGCGTTTATCGTCATCCGCACGGCTGCAAACGGGGCGCGCACACGCAAGACCGGAAGAGCATTTCTCCACGGCCGCATCTTTGGAGACCGCAGGATATCCATCGAGGTCCAGAACGGCCGAGAAGGCGAGGTCCTCCACACGCTCCTGGGCGGCTACCTGCAGATCGAAGGGCAGGTCTACACCGAAAGCCGGAGTGTGTTCACGGACTTCCTGGACGGCGAACTCCCGCCGAAGCACATCCGCTGCGACACGGACGGCGCCCGGCAGGCCGTGGCCATGCTCGAATCCTCCCTGGAAACGACGAGGACGCGCCTCGAACAATTTCGCGGCGTCAAGCGCGGGCTCGTGCGGCTGCATATCAAGGAAAGTGAATTCCGCTTCAACAGCGGCCAGAACGTGGAGAAGGCGCTGTTGAAGATGCTGCGCGAGCGGCCCCTGTTATAAGAGCCTCGGGGAGATCGGCCGGGAGGTTACTGCGAAAGGGAATGGAAGGAACGATTCAGGCAGGCTCCTCCATGGGGAGGTCCAGCCGCACCACGTTGTCGGCCAGCCGCTCCACGAGGTATGTGGAGTGGAACACGGCGAGGATCGCAGAGCCCCAGGACTTGACCTCCTCGATGAGCTCCACCACCACGTCCGTGGTCGTGGGGTCCAGGCTCGCCGTGGGCTCGTCCAAAAGCAAGAGCCTGGGCCGGCCTATCACGCCGCGGGCGAGATTGACCCGCTGCCTCTCGCCGCCGGAGAAGGTGCTGGGAGGCAGGCTCCAGAGCCGTTTCGGAATGGACAGCCGGGCCAGCATCCGGCACGCGGCTTCGCGTCCTTCTTCGCGGCCGAGCCCCTTTTTGTAGAGCGGCTGGGCAACCACATCCATGGTGGGCTGGCGCGGCAGAGCCTGCAGGAACTGGGTGACAAAGCTGATCTCGGCGTTGCGCAGCCGGATCACGCCGTGGTCGTCCAGGCTGGCGAGGTCGTGGACTAAGCCGTCGGCGCCGCGGTAGAGAATTTCCCCGGCGCCGGGCAGATAGCTGCGGTAGATAGCCTTGAGCACGGACGACTTGCCCGAGCCGGTTGGGCCGACCAGGGCGGTGAGCCGGCGCGGATGGACGGCGAGATGCACTCCGCAGGCCGAGGGAATGCGCTTGGACTGCTCGTGCAGGTAGAAGGACTTGGACAGGTTCCGGACCAGAAGGACGGGGTGCTCGCGGGGCGCGGTATGGGGCATGGCTCGAATCTCGCGGGTTACAGGGCCGAGGAAACGAGCCGCTGCGTGTAGGCGTGCTGCGGGTCTTCGAGTATCTGGTCCGTGAGGCCGATCTCCACGATGCAGCCGTTCTTCATCACGATGGTCCGTTCACTGAGTAGCCGTATGACGCCGAGATCGTGGGTCACGACGATCATGGTGGTCTCGAGCATGGACTGCAGCTCGAGAATGAGATCCAGGATGCGCGCCTGCACAGAGACGTCCAGGCCGGTGGTGACCTCGTCCAGCAGGAGCAGGGGCGGGTTGTTGGCCGTGGCCTTGGCGATCTGAACCCTTTGCTGCATGCCGCCGGAAAAGTTGCCCGGCGGTTCGTCCATGCGGGCCACGGGCACTTCGGTGCGTTCCAGGAGCTCCCTGGCCCGCGCGGTGATATCCCCGTAGCAGAGCACGTCGTTTATCAGCAGCTTTTCCGCGATGTTGCCGCCGCATGAAATGCGGAAATTCAGACCGTGCTGAGGGTTCTGATAGACCATGCCCATGCGGTGCGAGCGCACCCAGCGTTTCTGAGCGCCGTTGAGCGCGAACAGGTCGTAGGACACGCCGTTCAAGGTAAGCAGCGCGCTGCCCGAGGTGGGTTGTTCGTCGAAGTACAGGCATTTTACCAATGTGGACTTGCCGCTGCCGGACTCGCCCATCACGCCCAGGATCTCCCCGGCGTGGAGATCGAAGGACACGTTCTGCATGGCGACCACGCTGCCGCAGGCAAAGCAGTGGCTCACGCCGTTCTCGGGTCCGGCGCAGGTCCGGCATACCGGGCACTCGCGGCCGTAGATCTTGGACAAGCCTCTCACGCGGAGTACGCGGTCATCCATTGTCTTGTTCTCCTTGCGCCTGGCGCTGCAGGCAATAGTCCGTATCCGAGCACTGGTAGACGCGCGCGCCTTGCTCGTCCGTGCATTCCTCCAGATGCGAGTCCGAAGCGCCGCAGGCGGCGCAACGCCGGCGCCGGCCGTGCTCGTCCAGAAAGCTCTCCACACGGAAGGCCACGTCCGTGAAGCACAGGGGCTCGGCCACGGTGTACGGCGGCACGGCGTAGATTTTCTTTTCGCGGCCGGCTCCCAGCAGGATGGGCGCACGGCTCATGTGCAGCTTGGGCACGTCGAACCGCGGGATGGGCGAGGGGTCGAGCACGAAATGGCCGTTGATGCGCGTGGGGTAGCGGCTCGCGATGGTTATCTCGTCGTAGCGCCGCAAATCCTCGTACAACTTGACAAGCAGCCGGGAGTAGTCCGCCTCGCCGTGCATGACCTTGCGCCTGGCCTCGGAGGGCTCCACGCCGGTGAGCGGGTCCGGGATGGGCACCTGGAGCACCAGGAGCTGGCCCTCGCGCAGCGGTATCTCCGGTATCCGGTGGCGGGACTGGATGAGGGTCGCGTCCTGGGTGCGCGTGGTGGTCGCCACGCCGGGGCAGGTGCGGCCGATGAACTTGCGCAGGTTCACGGCGTTCACGGATTCGTCGCTGCCCTGGTCGATAACCTTGAGCGTGTCCGCCGCCGTGATGGTGGACAGGGTGAGTTGCAGTCCGCCCGTGCCGAATCCGCGGCCCATGGGCATCTCGCGGGAGGCGTAGGGCACCTGGTAGCCGGGCAGACACAGGGCCTTGAGGATGGCGCGGCGAATTTCGCGCTTGGCAAAGGCGTCCAGAAACCCGAAAGGGTAATTCTGGCAAACGGTTCGGGTGGTGGCGTCCATGGCGGTTCCGCCGGCTGGCTCTGCAGAAGTTTTCGCGCTCATCCGGAGTGCTCCGTCTCGCGTTTTCGGGCGATGCGCGCGGCGCGGCTCTTGACCTGGGCTGTTTCCAGACGGTCCATGTCGGACTGGAAGGTCACGTAGTGGGGCATCTTGTAGTGGTTGCAGAAGCCCATGGAATCGACGCCGTCCACGTGCAGGAGGACGAACTCCTCGTCCTCGGATGGATGCATGGGCGGCCGCGAACGGCCCTGCTGCAGGGCGCGGTCCAGCACGGCCATGGAGATGGCCTTGGTCTCGTTGTGGCCGAAGCACGCGCCGTAGCCCACGGTGAACATGGGTTCGGCGTCCTCCGCGGCCTCGAACATGGCCACGATCTCGCATTCGGTCATCAGCACCTCGCCCGCCTCCACGGGCTCGCCCGTGACCGGGTGGGGCAACGCCACAGGCAGATAGCCCACCCGCAACTCGCCCACGGCGGGGTGGACCTCGCCGAAGCCGCGCATGTTCGAGTACGCGAGCATGAGCAGCGAGCCGGTCTCGGCCCGGGCCATGACCTGCAGCGCGGCCGAGCGCGGCGCCGGAAAGACGAGAGGCTCGCGCGTCACGTCCAGGGGCGTTTCGTCGCTGGCCTCCGCCGCGGCGAGCAGGCCGCGTTCGCGCAGCATACCGAGCACCTTGGGGAAGGTGGCGGCTTCGTCTTCGGGCAGATCATCCAGCCAGGCCCGCGCCGTTTCCTGGAACGCTTCGTCGCTCTCGTCCATGAGGTCGAGCCGGAGCAGGCGCAGGGAATAGTCCGTGGTGGGGCCGAGCATCTGGCCGCCTGGCACGTCCCGGAACGCGGCGGAGATACGGCGGATGACGCGCATGGCCGAGGTATCGTGCGGCGATGTCTCCCGCGTGCGCTGCTTGGTGGAACGGTAGGCGCGCAGCGCGAAGCTCGCCTCCAGCGGGTCGCCCAGGCACTGCTTCAGCGCCAGGGCCGCGAGGTCCGGATGGTGGAGCCCGCTTTCGGACATGATCCGGCTGGTGAGCTGGCAGAGCTGGTGCTTGATGTCCTCCACGCCCAGGGGACTGCCGGACGCTCCCTGCCGGGTGCGCAGGAATTCGTTGAGACGGGCCGCCTCGTCAATGGCTTTTTCGCCGCCCTGTATCGCCACGTACGCCACGGATTCTCCTCAGATTGTCCGGATGCAGGTGGTACGGGGCAGGGCCGCCACCCGCGCCTCGTCCACCAGGTAGATATCCACACCCATGGGGAAGTAGGCGTTCCACTCCCGGCGGCGCTCCATCCACGTGCGGGACAGGCCCGCCGCGAAAAGCCGGTGCTCGCTTTCTATGCCCGGACCTGTGCAGACAAGGCCCAGCGGCCCGTGGTCACGGCTCAGGAGGTCCACCTCCAGCACGAGAGTCGCGCCGAACTCCGGGTTCTCCAGATCGCCGGCCCGCGGCGTGAAGTCCGGTTCGGCGGTTCCGGAGGCCAGAATGAACCGCGCATCCTCGCAGGCGGCGGAAGGGGACTGGAGAAACAGCGTTTCCTCCTCCCGCAGCAGCCTGTGCGGATCGGCCATGGTCACGGCGCCGTCCACCAGGGTGGCGAGCACGCCCGTGCGGGCCGAGGCTGCGCCGAGGCAGTTTTCCAGGGAAACGATGCGGCCGGGCCGGGCCGTGGCTTCCAGGATGTTGCGGAACAGAGTCTGCTGAACCGCGTCCGTCCAGACCGGCTCAATCAACATCGTCGTCCCCCCGTCCCGTGGAGAGCATGCTGAAATCCACGCGGGTGCGTTCCCGCATGGCTTGGCGGCGGCGCTCTTCCTGCCGCAACAGGGCCGCGCCCTCGTCCACCAGCTCCCGCACGAGCCCGCTTTCCGGCAGCTTTGCTGCGAGCACGGCGTCGCACATGGCCAAGCGCAGGGCCGTGTCGGCGTTGTCGCGCATCACGATGGCGCCGCCCTCGTACCGCGCGCCTGTATCGTCCTGGAGCGTCACGTGGGCTCGGGCGAGCGGGAATTCGCCGAGGTGGAAGGGCTCGCCATGGGCGCCGTCCCGCAGGGTGAGCATGGCCAGGCCCTCCTCGGGCAGGGCGCGGTGTGCGACCCGGTACCGCGTCAGCAGCGCATCCACGACTTCGCGAAGCCGATCGTCCGGGACAGCCGCCAATGCGCGGGCCCAGGCGGAGCGGTCGTTGCGGGGCGTATCGTTCGATTTTTGGAGCATAAGGCTACCGCGCATCCCGGGGGATTGCGGGTGCGGAAGGTTCTGCCAGTCCGCTGTCGCAGAAATCCACGCGGAGTTGGAACACCTCGCCGCGGACGCGGGCGAGGGCGTACTCCACAGGCTCGCCCGTGCGCGGGTCCACGTTCAGGGACTTGATGCGCAGGACCGGGCTGTTCCTGGGCATCCGCAGCAGTCTGGCGTCGTCGCCCAGAGGCATGGAGGTGCTGATGAGGCAGTACTTGCGCTGGGGCTTGGCGCCGTACCGGGCCTGCAGCAAGCTGTGCAGGGAGCCGCCCTCGTAGCTTTGGAGCACGGCCTCGTACTGCATGGGCAGGTAGTGCGAGCCGAGGGACACGGGGATGTCGTTGATGCAGCGGATGGTGTCCACGCGGATCACATCGTCGTGCTCATTGAGGCCGAGCCGTCTGGCCACGCCCTCGCTTGCGGGCACGACACCCTTCTTGAGCACCGAGCTCACAGTGTTGTGGCCAAGGCCGGAGACGGTTTCCGTGAACCTGGTGTGCTGGCCCAGTTGATAGTCCAGAGGCAGGCCGATGACGGCGACGCCTCGGCCGTGCTGCCTGTCCACGAGACCCGAGTCCACGAGTTCGTCCACGGCGCGGCGGATGGTCAGGCGGTTCACGCCGAACCGTTCGGCGAGTTTGCGCTCGGATTCCAGAAAGTCGCCAATCTGATGGCGGCTTTGAATCTCCTCGATGAGAGCCTCGCT
>JBMCLC010000078.1:0-6690 GCA_048614715.1 Oceanidesulfovibrio sp. | reverse complement strand
GGCCGTATTACCTGGCGCCGACCGGTGCGAAAAAGCCCTACGCACTGTTGGCCGACGTGTTGGAGGGCGCGGACAAGGCGGGCATCGCCGAATTCGTGATGAACGCCCGGCAGAATCTGGCCGCGGTCATAAGCATCGAGGGCGCGTTGTGTCTCGTGGTTCTGCGCTATCCGGCGGAGCTCCGTTCAGCCGAGGGCGTGGCCCCGGAAGCCAAGCCCAGGCAGGCGGATGTGAAGGCTATGCGACAGGCTATCGACGCGCTGGCCGGCGACTTCGATGCAGGCGCGCTCGTGGATGCGTATCAGCAGCGGCTGGACAGCCTCATCGAGGCCAAAAAGAAACGCGGTGAAACGGTCAAGGCGGGCAAGTCATCCAGAAAGAAGATCGTGCGTAAATCAAGGGCCAAGGAAAAGGACATCCTCGAAGCCCTGGAGAAGAGCCTGGAGCAGCAGAAGCGCAAGGTCAAGTCCTGACGCGCTACCGCGGGCGCATGCAGCGCACTTGCGGCGCGTGCTTCCGGGGTCAATCCGGAGGGCGGATGGATGACGGCACTTTCGTAAGCACGAGCCGGCCGTCCACGTATTCCACGGAGAACTGGTTGCCCGGCTGGAGCTTTGCGCCTTCGTCGGTCTGGGCGTTCAGCTTGGCAAGAGTCGTGTCCGGCACCACGAGGCTGCCGCGCTCGTCGATGAGCGCGGGGGTAACACCCACCAGGCCGCCGGTCCGTGGCGCGGAAGGCTCCTGTTCCGTACCGAGCACTTGACCTTGTAGTCCCTTGGCCTGGGCGTGCCGGAATATTTCCTCAGCGATGTCTACTGGAACGTCGTACGTATCCTGAATCCAGGTGACGGGAATCTTCCTATCCGGTGATGGCCCGCGTTAGGATTCCCCCCGGATTATCCCTGGCCTTTGCGGCAGTGGTGGCTGGTCTTGCCGGAAAAAACGAGCGGCGCGCCCATGCGCGCATATTCTGACCGGTTTCGCAACGCGCAGGAAGATGCCTTACACGGACGCAACGCCAACCGCATCCGCAAGTGGCAAAAAAAGAGGGCTATTCCTCGTTCCGGGAGGAAGGGCAGCGCGGCGCCAGGGGCTCGAAGCTCCGGGTCTGCGGCAGGTAGCCGTAAAGCTGGCCGCATGCCAGGTCGAAGTACCAGCCGTGGATGGTGAGCGCGCCTTGCTCCACCCGTTTGGCCAGCCACGGGAATGTCAGCAGATTTTCCATGGAGGTGAGCACGCCGGCCATTTCCAGCGCTTTGGCCGCTTTTTCGTCCTCGGGATCGAAGTTTTCCAGCACCTGCTTTCGAGCTCCGTCCAGAATGGATATCCACGGACCCACGAACTCGCCGTCGCGCGCGGAGTCTTCCAGCAGCGCCCTGATGCCGCCGCAGCTGCTGTGGCCCAGGATGATGATGTCCTCAACCTCCAGGGAAAGCACGGCATACTCCAGGGCGGCGGAGACGCCGTGGTGTCCCGGGTCGGGTTCGTACGGCGGAACGATGTTGGCGATGTTGCGGACCACGAAGATGTCCCCGGGTTCGCATTGCATGATGAGGGACGGGTCGGTGCGCGAATCGCAACAGGCCACCACCAGGGTCGAGGGCGACTGGCCGTCGCGGAGTTGCTTGAAAGGGGACCCATCGCGACAAAAGTAGATGTTCTGGAAGCTTTTGAACCCCAGGATGAAATCTCGGATTTTTTGCATGGGGTTTGTTATTCCAGAATGAACAAGGACGCAATGGGAAGTCGACCGTGTCGGGCGGATATGGGCTCGCCGCATACGCCGCGACACGGTCGGGCAGAACAGGGAACGCAACGCCGGGTGAACCACAACAGCCAGAGTCCACCCGGCGCATGGCTCACTTCTTTTTCATGTCCTGGCCGCAGCAGGACAGGGGCACGGAGCAGGAGCCTTCCTCGCCCGGCTTGCAGGAACAGGGCTTCTCGACCTTCAGGGTCAGCCCGCATTTTTCGCAGTAAAAGGTGTCGCCGACTTGCATTTCGTGACAGTGAGCCATGTTCGATTCTCCTTATCGTGTGCAGGGTGCCATCAATGATTGCCGATCAGAATCCCTTGGCCTCGAGCTTTTCCAGCTGGTCCTGGTTGAGAATGCTTTTTATCTGCTTCTGTAGTCGATGCTGGCGAGCAGCATGTCCGCCTTGATCCCGGCCCGTTTCATGTAAAGCTCTCGGACCCGCTGGGGATCGACGTCCTTTTCCCAATGGAGGGCCATGAGATCGAAGCGAACTTTCATCTGCAGGGCCCAGAGCTCAGCCAGTGTACCCGAGTTTTCGCGTGCCTGCGAGCGGATATTCTGCCATTGCTTGCTTTATTCTCCGCGACATTCGGCGCGGAGACGCCCGGATATGTGGCCGCGTCGCACATTCTGCAGTTTTTTCTCATTTTCCGGCCGGTACAGGTGGTCGTCAGACTCCTTTTGCGGCCAAGAACGCCGGAGCTTCGCCCGATACCCTTGGGCGACAACGCAGCCCAGTTGCCGAACAACTTCATCGGCACGCTCATGCTGCTCACCCTGGGCGGCACACCCTTCTCTACGCCTCCCTCGTGGCCGTGTTGTTTGTCGCGGCCCGCAAGGCAGGAGGACGAGGAGTTCAAGGACGACCTCGCGCAACCCATCAAGTCGCAGGGCGTCAAGCGCATCGAAGCTTCGATCATGGTCTTCGGCGTGAAGTTCATGGTCAAGCCGGGCACGCAGTTCAGCATCCGCAAATAGTCTACGCGCGGCAGCAGCCGCGGCGCAACAACGCAAGGCCGCCCAGCAGGAGGAATCGGCAAAGGAGGGGTAGACTCTAGCGGCGTGGTTTCGGCGGGAAAAGCTCAGGCCCGGCCATGACACAGAATCGCCATGCATGTGGAAAGGAATTGCCACGACAGCTCCGCGCATGGGGAGTACCTAGGCATATTCATTGCCTGAATGTCGTCCCATTCCACAACCCTTGCGAGGAGAAACCATGCGCTCCCTTATCCTGACTCTTGCGGCTGTGTTCTGCCTGACGGCGGCCGGCCTCGCCCAGGCCGAGACGGAAATCCAATGGTGGCACGCCATGGGTGGCGCCAATGGCGAGAAGATCGAGGAGATCGCCGCCGGCTTCAACGAATCCCAGGACGACTACAAGGTCGTGCCCGTGTTCAAAGGCAACTACTCCGAGACGCTGACCGGCGCCATCGCGGCCTTCCGAGCGGGTCAGCCCCCGCACATCGTGCAGGTCTTCGAGGTGGGCACCGCCACCATGATGGCTGCTGAGGGCGCTGTCTATCCCGTGCACCAGCTCATGGAGGACGCCAGCGAGCCCTTTGACCCCGCCAGCTATCTCGACGCCGTGTTCGCCTACTACACCACCACGGACGGCAAGCTGCTCTCCATGCCGTTCAACAGCTCCACCCCGGTCCTGTATTACAACAAGACCGCCATGGAAAAAGCCGGGCTCGACCCGAACAACCCGCCCAAGACCTGGGGCCAGCTTGCCGAGATGTCCCGCGCGATGATCGACGCCGGCGCCGTGCAGTACGGCTTCACCACAGGCTGGCAGTCCTGGGTTCAGCTGGAGAACTTCGGCGCCTGGCACAACATTTCCTTCGCCACCCTGGAGAACGGTTTCGGCGGACTGGGCACCGAGCTGCTCGTAAACTCCGATCTCCATGTGCGCCACATCGCGCAGATGGCAGACTGGCAGAAGGACAACATCTTCAAGTACGGCGGCCGCCGCGGCGATCCGAACCCCCTGTTCATCAATGGCGAGGCCGCCTTCCTCATGAACTCTTCGGCCTACTACGCCTCGGTCAAGCAGGGCTCCAAGCACGAGTTCGGCATCTCCATGCTGCCGTACTACGACGATGTGGACGACGCCCCCCAGAACTCCATAATCGGCGGCGCCACCCTGTGGGTCCTGCGGGGCAACGATGACGCGGACTACAAGGGCGTGGCCAAGTTCTTCACCTACCTTTCCTCCCCCGAGGTCCAGGCGGACTTGCACCAGTTCACGGGCTACGTGCCGATCACCAAGGCCGCCTACGAGCTCTCCAAGGAGCAGGGCTTCTACGAGGAGAACCCCGGCACGGACGTGGCCATCAAGCAGCTCACCCTGAACGAGCCCACCCCGAATTCCAAAGGCCTGCGCCTGGGCAACTTCGTGCAGATCCGCGACGTGATCAACGGCGAGCTCGAGGCTGTCTGGGCCGGCGACAAGACTGCCGAGCAGGGGCTGAACGCCATCGTGGAGCAGGGCAACGCGCTCCTGCGCAAATTCGAGAAGGCCAACAAGTAAGCACGGCGTTCCACGCCATCCACAGGGGCCATCGGGGCGGAGCCGCCAGGTTTCGCCCCGATTCATCACATGCGCCACAAACGAGTCATATTCAAGAACACGCTGCTGCCGTACATGCTCGTCGCGCCGCAGCTCGCCATCACCCTGGTCTTCTTCATCTGGCCGGCGAGCCAGGCACTGCTCCAGTCCATGTACGTGGAGGACGCCTTCGGCTTGTCCACGAGCTTCGTCTGGTTCGAGAACTACCGCGATCTTTTCACCAGCGACATCTACCTGCATTCGGTCAAGGTGACGGCCGTGTTCAGCGTCTCGGTCATGCTGCTCAGCCTCTGCACGGCGCTGCTTCTGGCCGTCATGGCCGATCGTGTGATCCGCGCGTCCACAGGCTATCGCACGCTCCTCATCTGGCCCTACGCCGTGGCTCCGCCCATTGCCGGCGTGCTGTGGCTGTTCATGTTCAACCCCAACTCCGGCGTGCTCGCCTTCGCGCTGCAGAGCCTGGGGTACGACTGGAACCACCATGTACACGGCTGGCAGGCGCTTCTGCTGGTGACCATAGCCGCGGCGTGGCGTCAGATTTCCTATAATTTTCTTTTCTTCCTCGCTGGGCTGCAGGCCATTCCGCGCTCGCTGGTGGAAGCCGCGGCCATCGACGGCGCCGGTCCGGCGCGCCGCTTCTGGACCATCGTCTTCCCGCTGCTTTCGCCCACCACCTTCTTCCTCATGGTGGTCAACCTCATCTACGCCTTTTTTGACACCTTCGGTATAATCCACGCCGTGACCCACGGCGGACCGGCCAGAGCCACCGAGACTCTCATCTTCAAAGTCTTCAAGGACGGTTTCATCGGACTCGATCTCGGCGGCTCATCGGCCCAGTCCGTGATGCTCATGGTTCTTGTCATCGTGCTCACCGTGCTTCAGTTCCGCTATGTGGAGAAGAAGGTGAACTACTGATGGTCGAGCGCCGCCCATTCCTCACCATTCTGAGCCACCTCGTCCTGCTGGGCGGCGTGGTGCTGGTAATGTTCCCCGTGTACATCGCGCTGGTCGGCGCCTCCCACCCGGTGGATAACCTCCTGGGCCGCATCCCGGCGTGGTTCGGCGGACAGATGCTCCAAAACTTCGCCACGGTGCTGGGCCAGGGCATGGAGGCGGCGCAGACCACGCCCGTGGGCATGATGATGCTCAACTCACTTGTCATGGCCCTGGGCATCACCGTGGGCAAGATCACCATATCGCTTCTCGCGGCCTTCGCTGTGGTCTACTTCCGCTTTCCCCTGCGGCCGCTGTGCTTCTGGCTCATCTTCATCACGCTGATGCTGCCGGTGGAGGTGCGCATCCTGCCCACGTTCCGCGTGGTGGCCGAACTCGGCATGCTCAACTCCTACGTAGGCCTCACATTGCCGCTCATCGCCTCGGCCACGGCTACGTTCCTGTTCCGCCAGTTCTTCCTCACCATTCCGGACGAGCTCATGGAGGCCGCGCGAATCGACGGCGCTGGCCCCATGCGCTTCTTCTGGGACGTGGTCCTGCCGCTCTCGCGCACCAACATCGCGGCAATGTTCGTCATCCTTTTCATCTACGGCTGGAACCAGTACCTCTGGCCGCTCATAGTGACAACGGACCAGGACATGTACACGGTGGTCATGGGCATCCAGCGCATGGTTACGGCCACGGACTGGGTGCCGGACTGGAACCTCATCATGGCCACGGCCATCCTGGCGCTGTTGCCGCCCGTGATCGTGGTCATCGCCATGCAACGGTTGTTCATAAAAGGTCTCGTGGAGACGGAAAAGTAATGGCCCAAGTCACTTTTTCGAATGTGAAGAAGCGCTATGGCGCTGTGCAGGTGGTGCATGGCCTGGAGGCCCACGTGGCGCATGGGGAGTTCCTCGTCATCGTGGGGCCGTCGGGCTGCGGCAAGTCCACGCTGCTCAGGATGGTCGCCGGCCTGGAAGCCTTGAGCGAGGGCGAAATCGCCATCGACGAACGCGTGGTTAATGGCCTGGAGCCCCGGGAGCGCAACGTGGCCATGGTCTTCCAGAACTACGCGCTCTACCCGCACATGAGCGTGTACGACAACATGGCCTACGGCCTGAAGGTCCGGCGCGAATCCAGAACGGAAATCGAGAAGCGGGTGCGGGAGGCGGCGCGTATCCTGGGGCTGGAGGACCTGCTGAAGCGCAAGCCACGGGAGCTTTCCGGCGGCCAGCGCCAGCGTGTGGCCATGGGCAGGGCCATCGTACGCGAACCGGCCGTGTTCCTGTTCGACGAACCACTATCCAACCTGGACGCCAAGCTGCGCACCCAGATGCGCGTGGAGCTCAAACGGCTGCACAAGCGCATCGGCAACACCTCCATCTACGTGACCCACGACCAGGTGGAGGCCATGACCTTTGCCGA
>JBMCLC010000077.1:0-6732 GCA_048614715.1 Oceanidesulfovibrio sp. | reverse complement strand
CGGATTGCGCTACGAAATCATGGGAACGGGAGCGTGGCAGCGGGCCGATTCGTGGCCCCCGACCGGATCGAACCTGGAGACCTACCACCTCTGGGCGGGTAACGAACTCTCCACTTCGCCGGAAGATTCACTGGATGGTTATGATCGCTTCACCCCGGACCTGTCCCACGGCAGCGGTCCCAACGCACGCTGGCGCTCACAGCTCGGCCAGGACGACGTCCACTACGCGGGGTTGACCGACGACCCGGGCCTGCTTTCGTACACGAGCGGGCCGCTGGATATGCCCACGCGCCTGGCCGGGAACCCGCAACTGAGCCTCTTTGTGTCCGCGGATCGCGAGGACTTCACCGTGTTCGCCTATTTGGAGGCCGTGGACCCGGAAGGCAGGCGCCATTACGTAACCGAAGGTTCACTTCGCGCAGCCTGTCGTGGAAACGGAACCACGCCCGACTTTACGAGCGAGGGCGCCAGATCCGTGGTTCCCGGAAAACCCATGCGGATGACAATGCCCATGCTGCCGATCGCCATGCAGATTCCGGCCGGATACAGGCTCCGTCTGACAATCGCCGGCTCCGACGCCGACTATTTCGCGCGTCACCCGTCCAAGGGTCCGGTGGCCCTGACGATCCACCGGTCCAGGATGCGACCTTCGGCGTTGCTCCTGCCCAAGATCGCGCCGCTGTCCACGGCGTCCGGTTGTTTGCTATCGCCACAGGATTAGCATATAACGTGAATTCGATATTGGGCAAGCCCGCGCACTCAGGGAGACGCAACGTGCACCATCCGTTCTTGATCCGTCTCAGGGGCTCCATCCAGGACCTGCACGAGCAGGCCCAGGACACGAGGCCGCTGGATGCGACCATCGGCCGGACCATCACCGAGGAACAGTACGTCGCAGTGCTTGCTCGGCTTTACGGTTTCATGGCGCCCCTGGACTAGATCATAGCCCGCAGCCTCGCGGGGTTCGAGCTCAGCCTGCCGTATGCGAACCTCAAGCGCTCCGCCGATCTGCGGTGCGACCTCGTATACGTCTACTTCGGCAAATCAGCCGAGGAGATCGACGCGCTGCCGCGCGCTTCCCTGCCAGAACAGCTGGACCTGCCCCGGACCCTCGGCATGCTCTATCTCTTGGAAGGGTCGTGCATGGGCGGAACCATCATCGCCAGGAGCCTCCAGTAAAGCCTCGACCTCGAACCGGAGCGTGGCATGGCCTTCTTCTCGTCTTCGGGAAATGACCCGCATGACCTCACGGATGATTATAACGGCAGGCTCGTTTCCTGGGTTCGCACAACCGACGAAGGCGGCGCCCGCTAGGGGTTCACCGCGCTTATCGCCTGGTTGGATTCAATGGAGTATCCGCAATAGCTCCCTGCTCCATCTTCAGGCTTGCCTGGTTTCCGGAACAGCCGTCTCTTCCGGAGCTGTCTCGATCACCCGCATGGAGCGCCAGCTTCCCTGCCGGAACCGCAGCCAGCCGACCGCGCCGAGCAGCATCACGTACACGGAAACCACGATCCACGCCGCTTCCAGGCCGGCGTCCAGGACCTCCAGCGTCAGCCACACCGGAATCGCCAGTCCGAACAAGGCGATAAGGCCGATGGCGCGCATCACGAAAACAATGTCTCCCGCGCCCTTGAGCGCGCCGAAGTAGATGACCGCCACGGTGTCGAACAGGCAGTACACGGCCACGAACCGCAGCAGAGTCACGCCGGAGTCCACGATGACGGCCCATTCAGCGTCGCCCGCCTCCACGGGCCGGAACCATTCCATGACCACTCTGGGTGCCAGGAGATAGACCGCGATCATGGCCAGGCTCCAGAGCAGGGCCATGTGCAGAGCGCTGGCCGTGGCCTTGGCTCCGTGGTCCGGTTCCCCGCGCCCCACGGCCTGTCCCACCAGGCTGGAGACGGCGATATGCAGGCCGATCATGGGTAGAAAGCCCAGAGTGTTCACGGCAAAGACGATGTTGGACGCCGCGAGCTCCACCGTGCCGAGCCGGCCCACGAGGAAGACGAAGAAGGTGATCGCCGAGATTTCCATGAAGAACTCCACACCCCCGGGCAAGCCGAAACGCACGAGCCGCGCCAGGAGCACCCTGTCCGGTCGCCAGGCGGAGCGCACTGCGTACTGTTCCTCGTTGCTGCGCGTGAATATCCACCAGCAGAACAAGCCGGCCGTGAAAGCCGCGGCAGCGACAGAGGCGATGGCAGCGCCGGCTATGCCCAGCTCCGGAAACGGCCCCCAGCCGAATATGAGGGCGTAGTCCAGCGGGATGTTCAGCGCCGCGCCCAGCAGATTGGCGACCATGACCGGACGCGTGATGCCCCGGCCCGAGTAGAAGCAGGAAAATGTCTCCATGAGCAGCACGAACACGGTGCCCAGGCAGAGGATGCGGAAGTAGGTCGCCTCCTCGGCCGCTACCTCGGGAACGTGTCCCACCATCCGGAACAGCGGTCCCGCAGCCAGGGAGGCCAAGGCCATGGCCATTCCCGCGGCCAGCGCCACGTATATGCCCTGCCACAGGGCCGAGCCGACCCGGGTCAGCTGCCTGGCGCCGGTGTATTGCGCCACGAATACGTTGGTGTACACGCAGATGCCGAAGAAAAAGGCGAGTAATGTGAACCACGTCGTCCAGGCCGGCACCGCCGCGGCGATGGAGGCCATGGAATAGCGGCTCAGGAATATGCGGTCCGTAAACTGCATGAGCGTGGCCGCACCGAGGCTGGCCACCAGGGGCAACCCCACCACGAGCACCTCGCGGTATCCGTTCCGCGCCGACCAACGGTCCTTCACCATACCGAGCACGATACACTCCATGTGTGATTCGATGGAAAAAAGGATCGCATCAATAATGCGAATCCGCTATGGAGTCAACAGCATTTCGCGAATACTGTGACTCCACACCATGATCGACGAGATTCTGCTCCACTGGAAGCGACGCGCCGTTACGCTCCGCTACGACATCCTCCTGTCCGGAAGCCCGGAGCGGTGCGCCATGCGCGCTGTGGTGGAGGACAAGGACGGCGACCTGCTCGTGCTGGAGCGGCTGATCCCCGGCCAGGCCCGGCGGAGAGAGGTCATCGCCCGGATACTGGCCCGACTCGCCGGCAATGGTCTGGCCCGCTGCCCCGGCTATATTCCCAGCGCAGGGAACGGCTACGTTATGGGTCACCGCGGCGACCACTACATGCTCGCCCGGCTCATCCCCGGCGATCCGCCCCCGCGGCCGGACGCCGTGGCCCACGGCTGGCGGGGCCACGCCCTCGCCGAATTCCTGCTGGCGCTTGAACGGACGGCCTCCGCCGTGTCGCCGGACCTCTTCGCACAGCTCGGGCCGCCGCTGGACCTCCCGTCCTACGCCGCCGCCCTGGCCGAAACTCTCCGCAAGCGCAGAGCGGAAGCGCATGATCGGCTCGTCCTCTCCATGGACCGCCTCGCTCCGTTCTTCAAGAAATGGAACGCCCTGCCGAAACGGCTCTGCCACGGAGACTATCATCCCCTCAATGTATTGTGGTCCGATGACGGCATAACCGGCGTCATCGACTGGGAGTTTATGGGGCTCAAACCCGCCCTCTACGATGCAGCCAACTGTGTGGGCTGCGCCGGCAGCGAAGGCCCCGAGGCCCTGACGGCCGGCCTGGCCGCTGAGTTGATCGACTCCTTGAAGGGCGCCGGCTGGGACCTGACGCTGCTGCCGGAAACCGTGGCCGCCCTGCGCGTGGGCTGGCTCTCCGAATGGCTGCGCCGCGATGACCGGGACATGATCGATCTGGAACTCGACTATCTCACCCTGCTCACGAAGAATCTGGACAGGCTCCGTAGCGCATGGCGTGTGGCCTGAGCGGTCCTCTACCGGACACCCTGGCGTGGATTCAGCTTTGCTGATATAAGTATACCCATTACATACCCCAATCATCGCTATGGCCCCTGAGCAGCCGGACGAAGCCACAATGCCAGAAGACAACACGACCCATTCGGAAGAAGGATTCACCCCCAGTCTCGACCAGCCGCCGCTCACCGACCTCATCGTGGGGGCGCTGCTCGGCTTCTTCCTGCTCCATCCCGTGGCCATGGCGCTGGTGGGCCGCGACGTTTCCCTGCAGAACATCATTGCCTCCTTCGGCACATCGCTGGGCGCGTACTTCGCTTTCATCGGCATGATGACCGGCCTGACCGGCGGCATCCTCCGCTACCAGCTCAAGAAGCAGAACCGCAAACTCGCCCACGCGAACAAGGAGCTCAGCTCCGCGGTTGCCGAGCGCGAAAGTCTGTTGCGGGTCATCTCCCACGACATAACCAACGCCATGGTCTCGGCATCCGCCGCCCTCACCATGGTGGAACGCCGGGCGCACAAGACGCAGAACTTCTGCGAGAACTCAGAGGATTTCAGTGAGATAGCCTCGGAGGCGCGAGCCACGCTGGCCAACGCCCAGCAGCTCTTGGACTTCACCAAGCGCATGCTGGCCATCCAGAGCGGCAAGCTGGTCATGGATCTGGAGCGCCAGGACCTGAGGCCCATAGTGCAGAGCGCCGCCGGCCTGTATAGGGAGAAAGCCGAGGCCAAGAGCCTCGACATCCTTGTGGAAACGCCGGACGTTGAAGTCTACTGCGCGGTGGAGCCGGTGGTGCTTCGCAACACGGTGTTCGGCAACCTAATCTCCAACGCGGTGAAGTTCTCCCTGCCCGGCAAGAGAGTGCGCATCGAACTGACCAAGCGCGACGGCCGTGCGTTCTTCAGCGTCGTCAATCTGGGCACGTGCATCCCGGGCGACCTTGCCGACAGGCTCTTTTCGCCGGAGGCGTGCACCACGCGACTCGGGACATGCGGCGAGCAAGGAACGGGCTTCGGACTGCCGCTGGTGGCGCAGTTCGCAGAAAAAATGCAGGGAACTGTGCGTGTGGAGAGCGATCCCGCGCCTGAGGAATACCACCCGAAGATCGACCCGGTCTGCCGTACCCGCTTCACCGTGGAGCTGCCCACGGCCCGATAGCGCCGGGAACTCCTGTTTTTTCACTCCGTGCTCCCGCGGTCCGGTGCTGGATGTCCCTATGGCTGGATAATAAAAATTGCCCGGCAATCCGGCACGTTGCTCAGCCCTTCCTGGGATCGAGGCCGGCCATGAGCTGCCCCAGCAAATCCACGTCCCTGGCCTCGTCCCCTTCCAGAACAGCCATGAAACGGCCGCGGTACATCACCGCGATGCGGTCGGCAAGCTGGATCGCCTCGTTGAGGTCGTTGGTCACCAGCAGGACGCCGGCCCGTTGCCGCACGGCCAGAAGCTGCGCCCAGACTTCCTCGGTGGCGGCCACGTCCAGCCCCTGGGTTGGCTGCTCGGCCACGATGATTCGCGGTTCGCGGTAGAACTCCCGCGCCAGCACGAGCTTCTGCAGATTGCCGCCGGAAAGCTGGCCCGCTCTGGTCTCCGGCCCTCCGCCTCGCACGTCGAACTCCTTGACCATGTTCTCAGTGGCGGCCAGGGCGTGGCCTCTGGAGAGGAAGAACCAGCGGCTGAAGCCCTGCCGGGTGGTGAGCAGGACATTGTCCACGAGGTTGAGATTCTCCATGGTGGCGATGCCCTTGCGGTCCTCCGGGATGTAGGAGAGCGCGCCCTTCCAGGCCCCGCGGCCGAGGGGTCCCTCCGGGCGGGTGTCCGGTCCCGGGCGGGCCCGCCGCCTGGAGCCGTAGTACTCCTTCCAGGTGCGGTTCATGAGCCGCACCGCCCCGCCCTTGGGCTCGCGCAGGCCGCTGATGATCTCCACGAGGGGTTTCTGGCCGTTGCCCGCCACGCCGGCCACGGCCACAACCTCGCCCTGGCGTATGGTCAGGTCCACGCCCTGCAAGCCGTTGCCGGAAAGTTTGCTTAGCTCGAGCACGACCTCGCCCGGCTCCACCGGCTCGCGGTCCACGGTGAGCAGCACCTCTCGCCCGACCATGCGCCGGGCCAGCTCGGCCTCGCTCGGGGTGTCCCGTGGGCCGAAGCGGTCCACGATCTCACCGCGCCGCAGGATGGCGATCTCGTCGGCAATGGCCAACACCTCGGGCAGCTTGTGGCTGATGAAAACCACGGCCTTGCCCAGCCCGGCCATGGAGCGCAGAGCCTCGAAAAGCTGGTCGGACTCGGCAGGAGTGAGCACGGTGGTCGGCTCGTCGAAGATGAGCACCTCGCTCTTGCGGTGCAGCAAGCGCAGGATTTCCACGCGCTGGCGTTCGCCCATGGAGAGGCTCGCCACACGGACCGCGGGGTCCACGGCCAGGCCGTATTCCTCGGCCAGGGCGCCTACTTGCGACTGCATTTTCTTCGGGGAGAGGAAGAACGACCCGGACTGTCCCAGCAGCACGTTCTGGGCCACGGTCATGGCGTCCACAAGCATGAAATGCTGGTAGACCATGCCGATGCCTGCGCGGATGGCGGCGCTCGGCGAATCGAACTCCGCGGGTCGGCCGTTCACCAGGATGCGGCCCGAGTCCGGATGGAGTTTCCCCGCCAGGATGGACATGAGCGTGGACTTGCCCGCCCCGTTCTCCCCGAGCAACGCGAGGATGCGGCCGGGACGGATGTCCAGGGTGATGTCCTTGTTGGCCTGGATAGCGCCGAACGACTTGGAGATGGACTCCAGGCGCACCAGGGGCGGTTTGGCGTCGGTCCGCGGTGTGGTCGCTGCGTGCTCGGACATGGAGTTACTCGGATGGCTCTATGTTGACGCCGAGCGCAGCCGGAGCGGCGCGGCCCC
>JBMCLC010000076.1:0-6764 GCA_048614715.1 Oceanidesulfovibrio sp. | reverse complement strand
TTCGGCATCGTGAACACCATCCTCATGGCCGTGCTGGAGCGCATCCGCGAGTTCGGCCTGCTCAAGGCGCTGGGCATGAAGCCGTGGTGGATAGTCCGGCTCGTGCTGGCCGAGGCCCTGCTGCTCCTCGCCATCGGCATGGTTGGGGGCAATATTCTGGGATTCGCGAGCGTGGCTCTGTTCGCGCATACAGGCATCGACTTCTCGGCATTCGCCCAGGGCTCGGAATACTTCGGTATGTCCCGGGTGGTCTATCCCGTGGTCACCGCCAAGAGCGTGGTGGCGGCCAACATCCTCGTGTTCGTGCTGGGCGCGCTGGTCAGCGTGTATCCGGCGGTAAAGGCCGCGCGCTTCACCCCTGTGGAAGCCCTGGCCCATGCCTGAACGCCACAGCGGAGAATTGCCATGAGCATTGTTGAGTGCACTGATATAACAAAGGTCTACATCCAGGGGGAAACCGAGGTCCATGCCCTGGATTCGGTCAGCCTGGCCATCAACCCCGGCGGCTTCGTGGCTCTGGCCGGGCCGTCCGGCTCGGGCAAGACCACCCTTCTCAACATGATCGGCGGTTTGGACCGGCCCGACGCCGGGAGCGTGTTCGTGGACGGACGCGCCCTAAACGAATTGAGCCAGAGCGACCTGGCCGACATGCGTCTCTCCAAGATCGGCTTCATTTTCCAGGCCTACAACCTCATTCCCGTGCTCTCCGCGCAGGAGAACGTGGAGTTCGTCATGCTGCTTCAGGGCGTTCCCGAAAAGGAACGCCGCGACAAGGCCCGCGCTATCCTGGAGGACGTGGGCCTGTCCAACATGTACGATCGCCGGCCGGCCGAACTTTCCGGCGGCCAGCAGCAGCGGGTGGCCGTGGCACGGGCCATCGTCTCCGATCCGGCCATCGTCCTGGCCGACGAACCCACCGCCAACCTCGATTCCGCAACCGGCGAGGGCCTGCTCGACATGATGCACGAGATGAACGAAAACAAGGGCGTTACATTCATCTTCTCAACCCACGACGACATGGTCATGGAGCACGCCAGCCGGCTGGTGCGGCTCAAGGACGGCCGCATCGTGGACGACGAGGCGCGCTGATGCAATCACGCGCGGCAATCCTTTGCCTTGCGCTGCTGTGCCTGCTGCAATGCATGGCTCTGCCGGCGCTGGCGCGGAACGCTACGAGCGACAACGCAACCCAGACCGAGACAGATGATTCTTCCGGACAGGATGCCGCCTCCTGGCTCGACGGCTTCGAGCTCGAATGGGGCGGCCACGCCAAGCTCTACGGCTCCATGGGCTACGCGCATCCGGGTTCCATCCTCGGCCGGCAGACGAACGACCTGCTTTTCGACGGCCAGGCCGAGCTGCGGCTCAAGGCCAACCTTTATTATGAGGACTGGGCCGCCTTCGAGGTCCACCATGAGACCTTCCTCGTGGGCGGGGATACCCGCCGCATCAGCTCGCAACTCGGCGGCGGATCCACCCGCGGCGGCTCCGCCACCCGCGGCCTCGGCCTGGGAAGCGCCATCAACGACGACCGCCGGTTCATGGACCTCACCTACTTCATCGAAGAAAATGACGACCTCTACATCCAGCAGCGGTTCGACCGGCTCAACCTCAGCTTCATGCCGCGGTCCGGTCCGGTGCGCATGGTCCGGCTCGGCCGCCAGGCCGTCACCTGGGGCAACGGCATGCTCTTCAACCCCATGGACCTGCTCAACCCCTTCGCGCCCACGGACGTGATCCGCGACTACAAGCTGGGTGACGACATGGCCTACTTCCAGGCCGACGCCGGATTCGCCGACCTCGAACTTGTCGGAGTGCCGCGCCGCGATCCGGACGCCCATGAAGTGCGCTGGGAGGATGCGTCCATCGGCGGCAAGCTCCACCGCCGTTTCGAGGACACCGAATGGGACCTCATGGCCGCCAAGCATTACGAGGATTTCGTGCTCGGTCTTGGCGTCACCGGCTACCTGGGCAGCGCGGCCTGGCGCACCAGCGCCACATGGACCTTCCTGCACGAGGAAAGCCGCGGCCGCCATGGCTACCTCTCCTTTGTGGCGAACCTCGACTACTCATGGATATGGTTCGGCAAGAACTGGTACGGCTACGCCGAGGTCTACGTGAACACCCTGGCCGACACGAGCTACGCCGACACCCTGGAGGACCCCGTGTACAGAGACCGCCTGGCCCGCGGCGAGCTCTTCACCCTGGGACCGGTTTACGCGGCCGCCATGCTCAACGTGGAACTGCACCCGCTGGTCAATGCGTACGCCACCGCCATCGTCAACGCAGCCGACCCCTCGGCTCTGTTCCAGCCGCGGCTGGTCTGGTCCATCGAGGACAACCTCGAACTCCTGGTTGGCGCGAACATCGCCGCAGGCGGACGCCGCACTGAGTACGGGGGCGTGGTTCCCGCTGGCGCCGACTACGACTTGCGGCCGCCGGACAGCGTCTACTGCTGGCTCAGTTATTATTTTTGAAAGATAGGAAACACATGGCACCCGAGGGCGCTGCCGCCGGAGCCATATTGTAACCCTACATATCATGTATTCTGCAGACACTTCTCCACGAATTTCTTGAACGCCTCGAACTTGCGCTTGGCCATGAACTCGGACCTCGTGGCGCGTGGGATGACGCCGACGGTGATCGAGGTGTCGCCGCCGTTGGCCGCGTTCCAGGTGATCGGATAGAAAAAGCCGAACGACATGGCGTCCGGCGCCTCACCAAAGACAAGCTGCCCCTTGCCGCGCCGGTCCAGCTCCAGCGCGTATTCCTCCAGCTCGGCCTTCTGGGTGAGTATTTTCAGAAACGCGCCCATGTCGGCGACCTGGAACGTGGCCGTGAGCTTCGGCGCGGCTTCGAGCGCTTTTTCCGGATCGGCGTTTTTGGCCCGCCGCAAAAAGAAGTGCAGGCTGAAAAAGCATATGAACAGTATGATGGCGTATTCCATGGAATCTCCCGCGTTGTTTCGCCTCCATCTATCGCAAATGCCGGCGCAACGCGAACCTGCAAATTTATTTCGCATTTCAACACATTATAAAGGCTTTGCCCTCGCACCCCCGCCAGGGAAAACCGACACCCCGGGCCGCCGGAGGCTCAAGAAAATCAAACGCCGGAGAGCGAAAAAGCTCCCCGGCGTTTGATCGTGTATATCCCCTCAATGGGGTTACATCCCCGAAAGGCATGTCTCGAACGCCGGCAGGGCCGGTTGACCATCGGCGGTGGTCACGTCTTCAAGCCAGCCCGTGTACATATCGGGGTTGTCTTTCAGCCAGGCGAGGCCCGCTTCCTTGGGCTTCATCTCCTGGTTCTGGTGCAGCGTGAGCATGATCTGGTTCATCATGGCCACGGGGAATTTCAGATTTCTGAGCAACTTCGCCACGTTGGGCGCTTCCTCGGCAAAGCCGGCGCGGATGTTCGTGTACACGGTGGCCGTGCCGTCGTCGCCGCCGAAGGTTTCGGGGGTGCTGCCCTTGAGGTACTTCATGTCGATGCGCTCGTTCATGCTGTGGGGCGCCCAGCCCAGGAACACGATCCACTTCTTTTCCTTGGCGTAGGACTGCACCTGCATGAGCATGGCCGGCTCGCTGGAGGGCACGAGCTCGAACTTGCCCAGGCCGTACATATCCTGGTCGATCATGGACTGGATGATCAGGTTGCCGTCGTTGCCTTCCTCGATGCCGTAAATTTTCCAGTCGAGCTTGTCGCCGTACTTGGCGATGTCCTCGAAATGCGTCAGGCCGCCTTCATACGCGTAGGCAGGCACGGCCAGGGTGTACTTGGCGCCGGGCATGTTAGCCACCAGGTTTTCCACGGTGCCTTCCTCGAAAAAAGGATCGGCCACGGACTTCATGGAAGGCATCCAGTTGCCCAGGAAGACGTCGGCCTCATTGAGCGCCATGGCCTCGTAGGCGATGGGCACGGATACCAGGTTCGCCTCGGTCTCGTAGCCGAGACAATCCAGGATGGTTTGCGCGATCTCGGTCTTGATGGTCACGCCAGTCCAGCCCACATAGACGAACCGGACTTCCTTGTTCTCCGCAAAAGCGACGCCGCACAGCAGCGTCGCGGAAATCACCACTGCCAGCAAAACGGCCAGGATCTTTTTCCCACAACCAAACATCGCAACTCCTTTGTTCAGGTTTGAAGCAGCCGGCTCCTTGTCGGCCGGCCGCTCCCGGGTCTCACCCGTGAAATAATCGGTGAGGTATCGCATTTCCCCCGTGGGGAAACACGTGCATCAAGGATGCGTCAGGCTCCGAACCAGTTCAGGGCCTGCGTTTTGTGGTTCTGGTAGATGTGCTTGACCTCGGTGTACTCCTCCAGGCCCATGCGGCCGAGCTCCCGGCCCATGCCGGACTGCTTGTAGCCGCCCCACGGGGCCTGCACGAAGTAGACGTTGAAATCGTTGACCCACACCGTGCCGAAGCGCATGGCCCTGGAGACCCTATGGATGCGGTCCGGATCGCGCGTCCAGAAGCCGGCGGACAGGCCGTAGACCGTGTCGTTGGCCAGGCGCACCGCTTCTTCCTCGCTGGAGAAGCGCTCCACGGTGATGACCGGGCCGAAGACCTCCTCCTGCACGATGCGCATGTCGCTCGTGCAGTCGCTGAAGAGCGTGGGCATGTAGAAGTAGCCGTCCTTCAGCGCGGGATCGTCCGGCCTTTTGCCGCCCACCAGGAGCGTGGCGCCTTCTTTCCGGGCGATTTCCACGTACTCTTCCACCTTGGCCAGATGCTCGGCCGAAATGACCGGTCCCATCTCGGTCTTTTCCTCGGTCCATTTGCCCACCACAATCTTCTCCATGCGCGCCTTGAGCGCGGCCACGAAGTCGTCGTGGATGGCGTCCTCCACCATGAGCCGAGCCCCGGCCGAGCAGATCTGCCCGGCATGGAAGAACACGCCGTTGAGCGCGTAGTCCACGGCCACATCGAAGTCGGCGTCGGCAAAGACGATATTCGGGTTCTTGCCGCCCAGCTCCAGCGCGATCTTCTTCACGTTGCCGCTGGCCGCCTGGATTATCTTCTTGCCGGTGACGATGCCTCCGGTGAAGGAGATGAGGTCCACGTCGTGGCTCGACGAAAGCTCATCGCCCACGCTGGACCCCGGGCCGAGCACCAGGTTGACCACGCCCCTGGGATAGCCGGCCTCCTCAGCCAGTTCGGTTATCTTGATGGTGGTCAACGGAGTGATTTCGCTGGGTTTCATCACGATGGTGCACCCGGTTGCCAGGGCCGGGGCCATCTTCCAGGAGGCCTGGAGCAGCGGATAGTTCCAGGGAGATATCTGGCCGCATACGCCCACGGGCTCGCGGATGACGGTGGAGGTGGAGTCCGGAATGGGCGATTCGATGACCTCGCCGCCGTCCTTGTCCGCCAGGCCGGCGTAGTAGCGGAAGATGCCGGCGATATCGGCCATGTCCCAGCGGGACTCCTCCAGGGTCTTGCCCGTATCGAGGGTTTCCAGCTCGGCCAGTTCCTCCGTGTCCCGTTCGATGAGTTCGGCGAGCTTGTAGAGCATGGCCCCACGCTCGGCCGCCGGTGTCTGGGGCCAGCCGTCGTGGTCGAAGGCGCGGCGGGCCGCCGCGATGGCTGCCCTGGCGTCCTCGCGGCCGCCTTCCGGCACCTCGGCGATGGGCGAGCCGTCGCAGGGATTCAGGCTCTGGCTCGTAGCGCCGGATTTGGCGTCCACCCACTCGCCGTCGATATACATTTTCTTGCGGATCATGGCGTTATCCTTCTGCTTCGGCTTTCTTCGCCGCGCCTTTTCCGGTCTCGGCCTTGTAAAACCCGTGATGCAACGGCTCCAGCGGCGTGTTGCCCAGGATGGCGTCCGCAGCCTTCTCCGCGATCATCATCACCGGAGCGTAGATGTTGCCATTGGTGACATAGGGCATCACCGAGGCGTCCACCACGCGCAGTCCGTCCACGCCATGCACGTTGAGGTCGGCGTCCACAACCGCCATGTCGTCCGTGCCCATCTTGCAGGTGCAGCTTGGATGATACGCGCTTTCGCCCTCGCGAGCCACGAAATCCAGAATCTCCTCGTCCGTCTGCACGCTCTTGCCGGGGGCCAGCTCCTCGCCGCGGAAACGGTCGAAGGACGGCTGGGTCATGATCTCGCGGGTCACGCGGATGGCGTCGATCCAGTCCTGACGCTCCTGCTCCGTGGAGAGGTAGTTGAAGAGTATTTCCGGATACTCCATGGGATTCTTGGACTTGAGCTTCACGTGGCCGCGCACGTCCGTGTTCATGGGACCCACGTGCACCTGGTAGCCGTGCCCGCCCTGGGCCACCGAGCCGTCGTAGCGGATGGCGATTGGCAGGAAGTGGTACTGCAGGTTCGGATAGTCCACCTCGTCGTTGGAGCGGATGAACCCGCCGGCCTCGAAATGGTTGGTGGCCGCCGCGCCCTTCTGCCCGAACAGCCATTGCAGGCCGATCTTGGGCTGATTCTGCCACTTGAGCGCCGGATACATGGAGACCGGCTCCTTGCAGGCGTACTGCACATAGAGCTCCAGGTGGTCCTGCAGGTTCTCGCCCACGCCGGGCAGGTCGTGCACTACGTCTATGCCCAGCTTGCGCAGGTCCTCGCCGTTGCCTACGCCGGAGAGCTGCAGGAGCTGGGGCGAGTTGATGGCGCCGCCGCAGCAGATGATCTCGGCTCCAAAGGCCTTCCTGACGCTCTTGCCCTTGGCGTACTCGACTCCCACGGCGCGGTTGCCCTGGAAGAGGATTCTCGTTGCCTGGGAATGCAGCTTGATCTTC
>JBMCLC010000075.1:0-6819 GCA_048614715.1 Oceanidesulfovibrio sp. | reverse complement strand
GCGACAAGTTCGAGCAGGAGCTGGATAAGGAAGCCGCCGTGGTCAAGTACATGGGCGAGCAGGAGCGCGGCGATTACCAGACCGTGGACACGCCGACCCTGAAGCAGTGGGTCGATGAAGGCAAGGAAATGCTCATCATCGACACCATGCCCTTTGAGGACAGCTACGCCAAGGACCACATTCCGGGCGCAGTCAATTTCGTGTTTCCCATCCCTGAAATGACGGAGTGGAGCACCGAGGAAACGAGCGGCTCCCAGGAAGAATTCGAGAAGATGCTTGGCCCGGACAAGGACAAGATCATTGTCATCTACTGCGGGTTCGTCAAATGCACCCGCAGCCACAACGGCGCCATGTGGGCGCGCAAGCTCGGCTACACCAACGTATACCGCCAGCCCGGCGGCATCTTTGCCTGGAAAGGTGCCGAGTATCCTAGCGAAAGCGCCGAATAGACGTTCGCTCCTGCGACCCTGCAATTTCCCGCGGGCGCGCTCTCTTTACGGGCGCGCCCGCTTTTTTTTCTGAGATAAAAGAAAGCGCCCGTCCCCTTTGAAAAGGAGACGGGCGCGTATTGTCGGTGCGACGGCCTATCCGATCCGGGCTACCAGCGGGGCCGTTCCGTCCTGGGGCGGGCTTCGTTGACCTTCAGGTTGCGGCCGCCGAAGTCCTTGCCGTCCATGTTCTTGATGGCCTCAGCAGCTCCGGCGTCGTCCATCTCCACAAACGCGAAGCCACGGGGCCGACCGGTCTCACGGTCCGAGATCAGGTTCACGGAGTTCACCTGGCCGTACTGTTCAAATGCGGCTCGAATCTCGTCTTCGGAAGCGGACCAGGGCAGATTGCCAACATAAATATTCTTCGCCATGAAAAGTCTCCTCAAAAAAACTTAAAATGAAAATGCGTGGTCGGTTCGCAAAAAAAGAGCAACGTACGTCTGCACGCTGCCCAGATATCGTCCTGTTTCGAAACAAAACCAGCCCGGCCAACAAACAGACCGCGCATCCACGGTGTCGCTGGATTCATTATTATTGTCTATCAGTCCTTTACCTGAACTTGTCAAATGATATATGTGCTTTTCCGAAATATACCTGGGTCGGCAACCCGCACCGGACAGCCGCCTACCCGCCAAGGCCCGCGGGAGGCTCGTCCGACGGCGGCGATGCGTACCGCTCCGCTGCCACCGGATGTTCCGATGCGAGCACCCTGCGCGCGGCCATCTGTGTGGCCAGGAAGATGAAAAGGTTGACGGCGGCCGTGGACCAGGCAATGCCGGCCACTCCGAAAAAGCGCATGAGCACGAGATTGCCGACCACATTGACCGCCAGCGCCGTGGCCGTGGCTCGCGCGATGGCCCCGGTGCGTCCGAAAGCCGCAAGCAACCGCATGGACACCGCGGCCGCCAGGTTGGTGGGCGCCTGAAAGAGATACGCGGTCTGCACCTGCGACACAAGCGCCGCATCGGCCGCGTCGAATTCTCCGCGCACGAAGAGCAGCCGGATGATGTCTTCAGAAAAAGCCACCGCCGCAATGGTGATGGGCACGCCGGCGGCAAGCGCCAGCAGGGTGAAGCGGTTCAGCACCCGTCTGGCCCCTCGCCAATCCCCGGCTGCCGCCTGCTCGCTGTAGAACGGCAGCACGGCCGTGGCCAGGGCCACGGAACCCAGCCCGCGGATGAGGTTCGGCACCCTGTCCCCGTAGCTGAGCGCCGCCACGGAGCCTTCGCCCAGCACCGCGGCCATGGCGCGGTCCACGAGCACGGTGCAGGACATGAACATGGAGGCCAGTGCGAGCCGGCCCGCATGTGAGAGCAGCCGCCGCTCCCGGGGGCCGGAGAACCGTCCCGGAGTCAGGAGCAGGCCGCGCATTTTGAGCAGCACAGCCAGGGCGGCGGTCTCCAGAGCGAGGCCGGCGGCCACGGCCACGGCCAGAAGCGTGACCGTGGCGTGCTCCCCTGCCGCGAACAGGGCTGTGAACGCAGCCACGTGGCTCAGCGCCGGCAACAGGCTGGAAAGGAAAAAGCGTCGCTCGCTCTGCAACACGCCGTGGGCCAGGCCGTTCACAGGCGATATGACCAGGAGCGAGCCGAGAATCACGGCGAGTTGCCGTGTCTGGCCGGCGCCGGTTCGTTCCAGGGAAGAGGACAACAGCGGCAGGATCTCCGGCAGGACGAAGATAGCGGCAGCCCACAACGCGCCTCCGGCTGCCAGCGCCATGGTCACGGCGGCGGAAAGCAGGGACTGGCGCTCCTCCCCGGCCGCGGCGGCCTTGCTCCAGGCAGGCACGAAGGATATCTGGAACGCGCCGGAAAGCAGTCCCGCGCCAAGCACGGCCACGGCGAGCACCAGTAGATAGAGGTCCAGCCCGGATGAAAGGCCGAAGGACGCGGCGACCTGGATTTCCTTGAGAAAGCCCGCGGCGAACACGAACCCCGTGCCCATGGCCACGCGGACCGCGCCCGAGAGGATGGAGGCATGGACCCCGTTTGATCCCCTGCCCCGTAAATCGCCGCCGTCCGGCGTATGTCTCTGGGTGGCCATGCAGGCGGTGTATCAGATTCCTGCACGGTTCGGCACCTGCAACCGTGGGCGCGCCCCAAAGCATGGTCCTGCTTGTGAAAAAGCTCCCGTGGCTTGACCTGCGTCCAAATACCCGTACTGTGATGAGTCCGACTCTCACTATGGCCGGCGCCCCCGCGCCGGAAATCTTACGAGCGACGAGGTATCGCGATGTCCAACGTCGAAGCCATGGACTTCGGCTTTCTGCGTAAGGAGCCCCTGCCCCCCAAGGGTCGCAAGGTGGCTGTCATCGGCGCCGGACCGTCCGGTCTGGCCGCCGCCGGCTACCTGGGCAGCCAGGGCTACCAGGTGGACGTATACGACAAGCTGCCCCAGGCCGGCGGGTTGATGACCTTCGGCATTCCCAGCCACCGCATCCCGGCCGATCGAATTCAGGCCGGCGTGCGCCAGCTTTCCCATCGCTACGGCGTGAACTTCCATCTGAAGACCAAAATCTGCTGCTCCGCCCCGCTGCACGAGGAGGAAGGCGACCACTTTTCCTACGACATCCGCGGACTTGGCGAGCTCGTGGAGGACTTCGACGCCGTGGTCATTTGCACAGGCTCATGGCGTTCGCGCAAACTCTGCATCGATGGCGAGGACCTGTCCGGCGTGTTTTCCAGCCTGGAGTTCCTCTTTCCCATCCGCGCCGCCCGTTACGACACTTCATCGGTCAAGGTTCCGCAGATCAAGGGCCGCGACATCGTGGTCATAGGCGCGGGCCACTCCGCCGTGGACGTGGCCTCCAGCGCCATCCACCTGGAAGCCGCCACGGTGACCATGATATACCGCCGCACCGCCAGGGAAGCACCCTGCGGCTCCTACGAGATCGAACGCCTTGTGGAAAGCGGCGTGAACTTCATGGAGCACATGACGCCGGTGCGCTTCACCGGACAGGAAAACCTGGACGGCGTGGAGTGCGTGCGCAAGCTGCCGGACGGCCGGGAAGAGACGGTGCGTTTGCAGGCGCAGATCGCCGTCACCGCCATCGGCGAGATACCCACCCCGCCGTTCGCCAAGGAGCTGGGCCTGGAAAAAGTGCGCAAGGGCGAGGTCAAGTGGCTCAACATGACGGCCATCGAGAACGTCTTCGTGGCCGGCGACGTGCTCACCGGCCCTTCCAAGATCGGCAAGGCCATTTACAGCGGGCTCATGGCCGCGCGGAGCTTGTCCAACTGGCTGGATCTCAAGGTGCTGCATCGCGAGGACGAGTTCACGGCCGAGGGCGGCCCCACCATTTCCAAATGATGTTCAGATGACGCAGGAGCAGTCACGAATGTCCGAACCCAAAAACGACGTCTGCACGGACGAGTCCCTCGCGGACGAATCCCTGGCGGACGAGAACGATAGCCAACCCTCGGGGGGCAAGACCCTCTTCATCGACTATTCCAAGTGCATCGGCTGCGAAACGTGCGAGGCCATCTGCGGCTTCATCCACGACGCCCCGCGCATCCACATGACACGCACTCCGGATGGCGTGATGGTGCCGCTGTATTGCCGCCATTGCGAAAAGCCGCACTGCCAGCGCGTGTGCACCAAGGGGGCGGTGGCCCGCGACCGCGACGGCGCCGTGGTGCTCCAGACCATGCATTGCCGCGGCTGCGAGACGCGACAGTGCGTGCAGTCCTGCCCGTACAGCGCCATGTTCCTCACGGACAAGGGCGTCAACGTGCGCAAGTGCGACCTGTGCGCCTCCCGCCGGGATATCGGCATGGAACCGGCCTGTGTGGCCATGTGCCCCACCGGCGCCATCCGCTACGTGGACCGCAATAAAGTCCCGGAGTTGGAAACCAAGGAATCCAAGGAAGCATTGGAAAAGGTGCTCAAGTACCTGCGGCCGTCATCCCACAAGTGCTGATCGGTACCGCGCGCGGCTGGAATACGCCACACGAAACGCAAACGGGCCCGGGAGCGCGGGACCCATGGCGCGGCCTGCTGGATCGAGAACTCCAGGAAATCGGCAGCGGCCCGGCGCGGGCGCAACACCCGCCGTCTACCAGTACCCGCGTCCCGAGGCGGGATTGTTCAGGCTCTCGATGAATTGTTCCGTATCCTTCACCGCAACATGCGGCGGCAGGTGGATGAAGGCGATGCGGTACTTGCCCGTATTGCTGTCCGCCTTGTGGGTCACTGTCAGCCGGCCAAGACGCCATTGCACGTAGCTCACGCCGAACCGGGTCCAGCGTTCGCCGTCTCCGTATTCCAGCCGCAGCGAGGTGAGCATGGACTCGGCCGCCTGCTGTGTCTGAGGCTGGATGTAGACGCCATGCAAGGCGTCCTGGTAGAATGCGTATACGGTCGGCACCGGCTGCAGCCCGGCCGGGCGGTACTCCTTGTCGAGGCGCCGGAAGAATCGGATGTCGCCGCTCTGCCTGCTGTCCGCCGGCCCCATGGATCTCTCGAGGTTAGCGAGCGTGGTCCCCCAGGCAATGCCGTCGAAGGCAGACGGCCCTATGTCCGTGGCCGCGCCGACAGTGCCGGGCAACCAGGCCGAGGCGGCCAGAAGGAGCGCGAACAGCGCGAGGCGACATACCATAGTGCGTGGCGTGATCGATCGTGCGGTGGTCATGACTTTGTTGGTACGTGAACCATGCCCGTCCGCAAGATGCGCCGCGGTATGTTCGCATCAATTTGAACCGAACGCGGCGCATACTATTCGTTCAATATGGCCAAGATCATCCCCATCAACAGTCCCCAATCCACCAAGGACAAGCTCGTGGAAGCCACGGCCGCCGTGCTGGCGCGCAAAGGTTACCTCGGCATCACCCTGCAGCACGTGGCCGACGAGGCCGGTGTGAGCTACGGCGTGGCCCTGCGCAAGTACGGAGGCCTTCGCTCCCTGGTGCGGGCCCTGGGCGCGAGCCCGGATTTCTGGCCCCCAGCCTCGGAGCTGCTCAGCGACGACGCCGACTCCCTGAGCGCCCTGGAATCCCACGCCCAGATGGCCGCGTTCTTCAAGCGCAGTCTGCGCGCGCTGCTGAACAGGCCGCGTACTCTGGACATCCTGGCCTGGGAAGTGGTGGAACGCAACGATCTGACACGGCTCATGGAGGATTCCCGGGTGCACTCGGCCCTGGAATTCTTCGAGCACCTGACCGGCAAGGTCCCGGAAGAGGACGACCTTTCCACCGTGGTCCTTATCCTGGCCGTGGCCATTCAGCATCTCGCGGTCCGCTCCCGGAACACGAGGAGCATGGGTGGCGTGGACCTGACCTCGGACACGGGCTGGCGCCGCGTAGAACGGGCCATCGACAAGCTGGTGGAGGGCTACTTCGCGCTCAACACGCCGGACGACTCCGCCGGCGGCTGTCGCTGACCGGTCCACCATTCCGGACAAGTCCCACCACATCACCGGCCCGCGGGTTTTCTGTCTCCAGCATGGCGCGCCATCCCATTCCATGCTACGTCCGTGCCTCCTGGAGGACGCCATGCTGCTGTACGACCCCGACATCGCCATCCACTTTCCGGACTACGGCTTCCAAATCCCCGACCCCGGCGACCGCGCCTCCCGCGTGGTTGCCGATCTCCTCGAATCCGGCGTGGAGCCAGATTCTGGCCTGCGGCAATCCGTGTTTCTGGAGCCCGTGAGCCGGAACGATCTCGCCCGGGTGCACACGGCCGACTACCTCGACCGCATTCTCGGTTCGGACCCGGGGCCCGCGCTGCACGTGGTCTACGAACTATTTGATGACCTGGGCCGGCCCAACCGCTACGACCCGGCGGCTGCGAAGCTGCCGCTACCCGACCTGGTGGACCGCGCCCGACGCCACGTGGACGGCACCATGCGCGCCCTGGACCACGCCCTGAACCATCCATCGACGGGATTCTGCTACTTCCTCGGCGGCGGCATGCACCACGCCATGGCCCCCCATGGCCGCGGCTTCTGCCCGTTCAACGACATCGTGGTCGCCCTGCGCGCCGCCCGCGCCCACGGCACGGCCCGTCGGTTCTGGATCATCGACACCGACGCCCACCGCGGCGACGGCACCGCCGCCCTCTGCCTGGAGGATCCGGACGCAGCCACCCTCTCCATCCACATGGCCCGGGGCTGGCCGCTGGACGGCCCCTTCCTGGAACCGGACGGCCGGCTGCACCATGCGCGGATACCCTCGGATCTGGACATCCCCATACCGGAGGACGGCGAGGCCCACTACCTGCCGGCCCTGGAGCGCGGGCTGGAGCTGCTGGAATCGCTGACCCGCGCGGACTGGACCGGCGCCGGACCGGACGCGGCGCCAGGGGCGGACATCGTGCCGTTCCACAAATT
>JBMCLC010000074.1:0-6840 GCA_048614715.1 Oceanidesulfovibrio sp. | reverse complement strand
TGTCCTCTCACCGGATGCAACCCGAAGAAGATTCTCCTGGGGCCGGCCGAGATATCCCAAATGGCCGCGCACCTGCAACGCAGGGGACTCGACCGTCCGCCGGAAATTGTCTGGAAGGACCTCATGGCCTTCAAGCGGACGTTTACCGAGCCCATTCCCGAGCAGGCCAAAAACTCATATGCCGAAAAAGGCATCGAGACGCTGTCCGGCACGGGCCGATTCTCCGGCCCGAACACGGTGGATGTCGACGGACGGGAGATCACCGCTGACAACATCTTTATCTGCACCGGCGTAAAGCCCCGGCCGCTTTCCTTTCCAGGCGCGGAATACCTCAAGGACAACGCGGATTTCCTGGATATGGACGAGCTGCCCGAACATGTCGTCCTCATCGGCGGCGGGTACATCGCCATGGAGTTCGCCTCCATCGCTCATTACTGCGGGGCCCGCGTCACTGTCCTCCAGCGCAGCGACGCAATACTGCGCGGATTCGACCAAGAACTGGCCGGTCTGCTCGCGGACTCCCTGGTCACCGGCGGCATCAACCTCGCAATGAAATCGCCCGTCCATTCCGTGGAGCCGCAGAACGGACGATACCTCGTGCGCTACGGCGAAGACGGCTCAGAGTCCATACCCGCCGATATCGTGGTGAACTGCACGGGCCGCGTGCCCAACATCGATGCGCTTAACCTGGAGGCCGCCGGTGTGGAATCGGGCCCGAAGGGCATAGCCGTCAAGCCTACGATGCAGTCCGTGTCCAACCCCAAGGTCTGGGCCGTGGGCGACGTGGCGAACACGCCGTATGAACTCACGCCGGTTGCCGTGCTGGAAGCAAAGGTCGCGACGGCCAATGTTCTCGATCCGCAGGCGAACACGCAGGCCGACTACTACGGCATTCCCACTGTCTGTTTCACCCTGCCCCCGCTGGCGGCGTGCGGTCTCACCACCACACAGGCCGAGGAACAGGACATACCGCACCAAGTGATTACGCATGAACTATCCAACATGTTTTCATGGAAACGACTCGGTGAGGAATACGGCCACGCGAAGATAGTGCTCGACGAGAAAGGTGAGCACATTCTCGGCGCCCATCTACTGGGCCATAATGTTGAGGAGATGATCAACCTATTCGCCTTGGCTATCCGCAACGAAATTCCCATCAAGGACATATCGAACACCTACTGGGCATACCCAACCTGCGGGTACTACATGCAGTACCTCATCCAGGAATGATTCCCATTGCAATAAAGGCCGTGCCTCCCGAGGGAGGCACGGCCTTTATCCTTGTACGAATTCAATCTGTCACAATTCTGCGATGTATCAGATTGATGCGTGCGCGCATTCAAACCTGAAAAAATCGCTCTAGGCTTCCGCCGCGAGTATTTTGTTCAATTCCTTCATGACCTCGAAGGCGTCGGCCACGTAGAGCACATCCGCCTTGCCCTGGGCCCAGCCGCAGCCAGGATCCAGGTTGATGGCCCGTCGCTCGTTGACGAAGCGCCAGCCCACCACGTGGGGCTCCTCGCCGTGGCAGCATGTGGCGAGTCCCTTGGGATGGCGGGGGGTGGAGCCGGTTTGGCCGACCTGGTGCAGGTGGGTGAGGAAGTTGAGCACGGCCTGTCCTTCCCCGGAGAGGTCCACGAGGGATTTGGAGGACCCGAGGGAGGACTGGGTCTTGTCCAGGAAGCCGAGAATCAGGGATTCGGCCTCGTTCACCCGCGTCTCGCCGGCCTGCTTCTTGGTCCAGCCGGCGCCGGCCACGAAGAGTATTTCAGACTCGGGGCGGATGGTCTGCGTATCGCTCGAAGGCGCTTCGGTGGTCTTGGCCTCGGTCTTGCTTGCGGGCAGGTCCAGGCTCACGGCTTCCAGGGCCGCACTGCCGGACGCCCCCTCGTAGGGGGCGTAGCAGCCGCCGCCGATGGAGACGAGCCAGGGCTTCTGCTCGCGGGTGACGATGGCCTTCATGCGCTGGCGGTAGTACCAGCGGGTGACCACTGGCGCGCCGTCGTCCACGGAGATGGCGGTGCAGTAGGTGTCCGCCGCGCCGCCCAAACGATGGGCCACGCCGGGGAGGAAGCGGCTCACGCGGGAGGTGGCGGGAGCGAGCACGAGCTCCGCGCCGCTGGCCTTGCAGATCGCTTCGGCGGCGGCGGCGTCCGAGGTGTAGCGGGGCATCTGCAATGCGGCGTCGCTGGCGCCGAAGAACTTGGCGGCGCCGCAGCCGGCCACGGCGTTGGCCGCTTCCGCAACTTCGGCGCCGAACAGGCCCACGTGCAACTGAGCGCCTGTGGCGTCCGCCATTTCGCGCGCCGCTGTCAGGGTCTCCAGAGCGGATTTGGGGAGCGCTCCCTGACCATCCGTATGGGCGAGGAAAAGAATCGCGTTCATGGCTGTATCCTTTCTGATATCTTCAGTCAGTTCATTCAGTTACCTGGAGTTCAACAGGCTATTTGAAGCACTTCACAGCCAGGCTTCGCGTCCGGCTGGGTAGTCTTTTCAGCCTGTCACCCCTTGATCCAGTCCACGAGTTCGCGGGCGATATCCGCTGCCGGAACGTCCTTGACCACGCGGGTCTCGCGGCGCTGCGCCGGCAGTTCCACGGACTTGAACTCCACGCCCTCGGCACCCACCTGCGCGGGCTGCGCCTTCTGTATGGCCGGCATGATGAAGCGCATGTTCAGCATGCCCACCTGCGGGTTGTTGGGCGGTTCGGGCAGCGTGCCGGTGGCCCAGCCGAACACGGCGGGCGGGCCGGACAGCGCGGAGACGAGGTAGCTGCCGCCTTCCACACGCTCTTTCACCTGGAGGGAGCCGTCGGGCTGGGGCTCCAGCTTGTCCACGCCCTGGAACTGGTCCTGGATGCCCAGAATCTCGCCCACGATCTGCATGACGGCGCCGGTGCCGCGGGAGGCGGACTGCCAGCCGCCGAAGAGCAGGAGTTTGGACATGTCCAGACCGTCGATGGACTCGATGGCCCTGGCCAGGTGCGCGGCGACCTCTTCGGCCTCGGTGAAGCCGCCGGCCGGGCCGTCCAGCACCACGAGTTCGAAGGGCACTTTCTGGGCCACGTTCATCATGACCTGCTGGAGCTTGGCTTTGGGGCCGAGGCTCACCAGCCAGACCTTGGAGTCCGGAATGTTCTTGGCCAGGTTCGCGGCCTCGTACAGGGCGTGGCCGGCCCACGGGTCCAGCACCGCGGGCAGCATCATCTCGTTCTTGAGCGCCGGCCCCTGCGGACCGGTGACGGGTTCGAGAGTCTGCAGCGGATCGGGAACGATGCTTCCGCAGACGACGATGTGGTAACTCATATCGCTGGTTCTCCCTTGGCTCGGAGTTTGGTCAGTTTTCAACGGAATGGAGCCCGCCGGAGCCGGCCTGGAACTCGACGTTGGTCCGCTCGGGGTCTGTAGGATGCGCCTTGGAGCAGTTCCAGATGCAGGCCCCGCAGTGGATGCACTTCTCGCGATCGAAGATGGGCGCGCCGCCGTCCGGATTTGCCTGGATGGCCTGGCCGGAGCACGCCTCGATGCACACGCGCTCGCGGCATTTTCCGCACGTCTCGGGCCGCACGAAGCGCACGTGGTCGGCGTAGCCGGGCGCGGCCTGGACCTTGCCGCCCATGAGCAGGGCGTCCTGGTGCGAGACGAGCAGTTGACCGTCGTATGGTATTTCGGGCCAGCCGGTGCGGGTCATCAGCGCGTTGTGCAGGGGCAGCCCCTTGGCCTGGGTCTCCTGGCGGATCTGCTCTATCTCCTCGGGGGGGATGCGGCCTTTATAATATTGTTCCACAGTGGGAATGCGCTCGTACGGCTTCTTGATGCGGGCGGGCCAGCTGAGCTTGCCCTTGGTGAATCCGGCGACGCCGGTGCCGATGAGCCCCGAGAGCACGCCTTTCTGGAAGCCGTCGCGCGCCTTGGAGGCCATCCTGGTTTCCTTCTCCACCCAGCTCTGGCGGCGGCGCGTCACGTACGTCTGTTCCAGGTTCTCCCTGGTGAACTCCTTGCCTTCGCGCATGAGCTCTATGACCGCCTCGGCGAGCATGGTCCCTGTGGCCCAGGCCTCGTCCACGCCGGAGTTGGAGAGTACGTTGGTGGAGCCGGAGCCCTCGCCGATGCGCGCAAAGCCGTCTCCCGCCAGAATGGGCTCGCCGCGCTTGCCCGATTCCTGCAAGGACTTGGCACCCCAGGAGCGCATGGTGCCGCCTTCCAGATGCCGCCACAGATAGGGGTGCATCATCCAGTGCTGGAGGTAGCGGTAGGCGGTGCGCACCGGGGAATCGAACCAGGACGGCACGAAGATGCCGAGGGAGGCGATGTTCCCCGGGTACACGTAGAGGAAGCCGAAAATTTCAGGTTCGGGATAGCCGATGGTGTGCAGCACGGTGCCGGGCTTGAGACCGTTGTTCTCGGGCAGCTCCACCACCATCTTCATGCCCACGGCCCAGTCGCGCACGTGGTGGCCTTCCGGAACGCCGATCTTGCGGTCCAGCTGCCGGCTCACCGGGCCAAAGGGGCCGTCGCCCAGCACGGTAAGCTGCGCCTTGATGTCCATGCCGGGCATGTAGGCGGCTTCCGGGTTGCCCTGCTTGTCCACGCCCTGGTCGGCCAGGCGCACGCCCGTGACCTTCGTGTCCTCGATAAGCGGCGAAGCCACCGGCGATCCCGGCCAGACCTGCACGAGTCCGGAGCCCATGACCTCGGAGCCGACCCACTGCTGGAACTGGCCCATGGACATGACGAAGCCATCGTGCTTGGCCATGAAATCCGGAATGAAGGGCAGCTCCATGGCCTGGGCGTCCTTCTTGGCCACGAGGCCGAGCATCTTTTCAAACGCTTTCATGCCCGGACCCTTGCGGCTCGCGCCCACAGGATCCATGAGGTAGACGACCTTCTCCTCGCTCACCGGAGCGGCCATGGGAATCTGGCTCACGTCCAGGTCCGGGAAGGAAGCCTTGATGGCGCGGCCCTTGGTGACGATGCCGGAGACACCGAATGCGATGTCGTCGGCGCGTTCGTAGCAGATGACCTGCGGCGGCATGCCGGGCATGGCCTTGGATTCGGCCAGGGGCTGGCCGTTCTCGTCCACCAGGGCGCGGGAAAGATGGGTGAGGAACGCGGCCGTGGCCGGGCCGAAGCCCACGCAGACGATATCCACGTCCATGGATGAGCGGGGCGTCTCGGGTGCTTGATTGTCCATACGAAACGTATCCGATGATGGAGCCGGCGCCGCGGTATGGCGGCGCCGGCTGTTGTTCGAGTCTGTATGATCCGCGGTTCTACAGCGGGTAGTCCAGAGCCTCGGGGATCATGACCTTGGTCAGATCGGCGGCGGCGCGGTCCTTGGCCAGGCGCGCGCCGGCAACCGCAGCGTCCACCTTGCGGCGCAGGGCGTAGAATTCCTCGGCGCCATCAAAGAGGTTGCCCGTCGCCTCCGGACCGCAGCACTCGCCGGCGCAGTCCGGATGGAGGATGTAGCCGAATACGAGATCCGCAGCCACGCGGCCTGCCTCGCCCGCGGCGCGCGCCGCCTGCCAGGTGACCATGTCGCCGTAGAAGTCCACGAGCTCGTCCAGACCCTCTGCGACCACCGCGTTCTGCGGGCCATTCGCGGCAAGCTCGTCGATATCGTCCATGAAGCACTTCACGGCCACGAGCCAGGAGAGCGCGTCGGCCAGTTGGAAGGTAACGCCCTGACGCCGGCCGTGCATGAGCGGCTTGCCCTCGGGGTCCTTGGCAGATTGCAGGTGGTTCACGGTCCAGGCCCACAGCTCGAAGGCAGCGGCCAGGGTGCAGTGTCCGCGGCCCGGAGTCTCCTGGGCGCGGCGCTTCAATTCGTCCACCCAGGCCGTGAGCTGCGCCGAAAACACGGGGCCGGTCATGGAGATCGCAAGCTGGCGGCGCTGCACCACCTCGGGCCCCTCGTAGGTGGCCTCCAGTTGGGCGTCCATCCACTTGTGGCCAAGGAAACCGGGGCAGTCTTCAGTGATGCCGTAGCCGCCCATCATGGCCACGGCCTCGCGCATCATCTGGCAGCCGTAGCCCGTGTTCCAGAGCTTGCACGCCGGGATGTACACGTTGGACATGGCGGAGAGGTAGGAATACTGGACGAGAGGATCGGCCTCCAGGGCGTCGAGCCGGGTCTGGTCGCGCTCGCCTTCGGGCTTGGCGCGCAACTGGACCATCTCGATGGCTTCCTGCTCCTTGGGCTTCAAGGCCTTGAGCTGGGCGCGTGGGCCCTTGATTTCCCGCTCGATGAAGAGCCGGTCCTTTTCCTTCTCGATGGGATCGAACTCGTCGGCCATGCGGCCGGCAGCGAATCCCAGGGAGGCCATGGACTCGCCCGTGGACCAGACATCCAGCAGGCGGTGGTTGGCGTCCTCGTTCTGTTGCAGGCCGAGTTCGTAGCGCGGAGTGCCGGGCTTGGACTCGCCGCCACGGAAACGGCCGCGCTGGTAGCGGATGACAGGCTCCACAGCGGACAAAAGCTTGGCCGCGGTCATCACGCCCACGGGAATGCGGGTGCGCTGGAACACGGCGGCGATGATCTCGCCGTGGCTGTAATTGGGAACGATGACGCCGTCCTGCACGGTGTAGCCGCCGATGATGCGGGAGGCGGGCACCTTGAGCGAGAAGACGGGATCGTTGGTGGCGGAAAGCTGGTGGACCATCTTCAGAGTCGGCGCACCGGGATCGAAGATGCCCTCGTCGCCCTCCTCCAGGATGACCATGCACGAGCTCTTGATGCGCTCGTCATCGGTGTTCACCGCGGCCGTCACGAAGTTGGCGAAAGCCATGTTGGTGATGAAGCGGCCGCGCTTTTCCACGGCCAGCATGGGCTCTTCGC
>JBMCLC010000073.1:0-6845 GCA_048614715.1 Oceanidesulfovibrio sp. | reverse complement strand
AGCCTGGAGAGAATGACAAGGATGGCCTCGGACGCGCCGTGGGTGGGCAGGATGTGCGACGCAGGCACGCCCTCGTGCGCGGCCAGGGCGGCGGTGAGCGCCGGCGCCCCTGTTTCAGGATAATGACGGAACCCAATATCCAGGCCAGCCACGACCTTTTCTGTCAGGGTCTCGGCAAGTATGTTGGTATTGTTGGAAAAATCAAGAATCTCATGCGGCTGCACCCCGCGTTCGCGCGCCACGGCCAGCAGCCTGCCGCCGTGTCTCGCCTGTGGGCTCTGCGCGCCGACCTTGGCATTCGCCGGCGAATTGCTGTACGGTGCTTGCATGGACGTTCTCTGTGCGGAACGCATCCGCATTCCTCTTTCGAAAAGCCGTCAGGGCGTCACCCTGCCCTCTGCATAAAGGAGCTCCCCCATGGCCAAAAAGCCCCTCACTCGCCTGATCGCCGGCATCCTCTGCCTTCTGGCCGTGTCTGGACTCGCCGCGTGCGACGAGGTGGGCATCGGCTCCATGTGCATGCCGCTGATCTCCCGCGAGGTGCGGGTCACCATGGACCAGGCCATGGACCTAGCCGTTCCTTCGCCCGTCATGCTGGAGGGGGTGCAGATAGGCGAGGTGCGCTCCAAGGACCTCATGCCCGACAATCAGCCGGTGCTCAAGCTCTGCATTGAAAAGGGCCGGCTGGACAACCTGCGTATGATGACCATTTTCTACGTGGACCGCAGCGCTGCGGCGCCCGTGCTGGTGGCCGAGCCCATAGCAGATTCCGGCCCCCTGGACGCCCAGGCGGAAACCCTCATGTTTCCTGGTTTTTCGTCTTACGACAAGTACGTTTCCTGGCGTACGAAGAACATTATCCGCCAGGGCGTGGACGAGATGCTCGACGCCTTCGACAAGCTGCTCGGCCAGGATGCGGAGCCACAATCTCCGGAGCCGTCCTCGGCGCCCTCCTCCAATGGCGAGCCCAAGACATTGTAACCCAACCATCTGAACATTCTTCTTTTTCCGACTGCATGGCGTGCGCCTTGCAGTTCCGCATACTCCCGCGTACAATGGCGAGTTCCGTAACCTTTCAACATTGTCGGGTAGGTTTTTCTCCCATGCCACACAAGGGACCACATATCTCCATTGCATCGGAACAACTTGTATCGCGCGTTCTGGGCCTCTCGCCCGCCGAGCTCGCCACATGGCCCGAGTCGGTGCGCAACCTCGCCGCCGCCATTGCCGAAGAGCTTTTCCTCGTGCGCTACAATCCATTCATCGACCCGAGCATGGTGCTCAATTCCGTACGCTCGCGCTTCCGGCAGGAGCGCACGTCCTTATCCCGCGAGTACGCCAAGTTCCTGGACAAGGGCATCAAACGCTTCTGGCGCGAATTTGAAGAAGACATCCGTTTTCGCAAGGATATCAAGCGCCGTCTGGCCGAAGTTTTGGACCGCGATTGCATAGACGACAAGCCTGCCTCCCTGGTGCAGGCCTCCACGGACTCCACCGACCTGCGCATGGCTCTGCCCATGCTGGTGGTCATGCCCAGGAACACGGCCGAGATCCAGCACGTGGTCAAGCTCGCCAACGAGATGGATTTCGTCATCGTGCCCCGCGGCGGCGGCTCCGGCGCCACGGGCGGCGCCATTCCCGCGCACCAGCGCACGGTCATTCTCTCCCTGGCCAAGTGCAAGGAGATCATCGACATAGACGAGGAGCGCAAGATTCTTTGCGCCCAGGCCGGGGTCATCACGCTGCAGGCCATCCAGGCCGCGGCCAAAAAGAATCTGCTGCTCACCGTGGACCCGGCCTCCAAGGCGGCCTCGTCCCTGGGCGGCAACATCTCCGAGAACGCAGGCGGCCCCTTCGCCTTCGAGTACGGCACCACGCTGGACAACATCTACTCGTACACCATGGTGACACCCACCGGGAAGGTCATCGAGGTGCAGCGCAAGGACCATCCGCGCCACAAGATTCTGCCCACCGAGAACGCTGTCTTCGAGATATTTGACGAAGGCGGCGCGCTGCTGCGGACCATCAGCCTGCCGGGCGACCAGATCCGCGGGCTGAACCTGGGCAAGGACGTGACCAACAAGTTCCTTGGCGGCCTGCCCGGCGTGCAGAAAGAGGGCGTGGACGGCATCATCACCAAGGGCTGCTTCACCCTGTACCCCAAGCTTTCGCGCTCCCGGGTGTTGTGCCTGGAGTTCTACGGCCGATCCATGCACAACGCCATGCTGGTGATCCGCGACATCGTGGCGCTGCGCGACGCCATCCGCCGCGAAGGCGACCTGGTGAAGATTTCCGCCCTCGAAGAGTTCGGCATCAAGTACGTGGAGGCCATCGAGTACCAGAAGAAGTCGGACCGCTACGAAGGCGACCCCATCAGCGTGCTCATCATCCAGCTGGACTCGGACAACGCCGAGGCCCTGGACCAGGCCGCGGCCAACATCGTGGACATCGTGGAACCGTACGACCAGGTGGACGTCTTCACCGCGGACGATGAGCGCGAGGCCGAGCTGTTCTGGGAGGACCGCCACAAGCTCTCCGCCATTGCCAAGCGCACCTCGGGCTTCAAGATCAACGAGGATATCGTCATCCCCCTCGACGTCATTCCCGAGTTCTCGGACTTCCTCGAACAGCTCAACCTGGAATACATGGCCAAGGCCTACCGCAAGGCCCTCCAGGAAGTGAGCCGGCTCGACGGCGTCGCGCCGGACGACGATTTCATCCGCATGGAGCTGGAGTTCATTTCGCGCATTTCCGCCGGCAAGGTGGACGCAAAGGACCTTACCGACGCCGAGCTGCAGATCCAGGCCGGATTCTTCTTCCTGGACCTGGTCTCCCGCTATCCGGACATGGATGAGCTGATCCTGCGCATCCGCGACCAAATGCACGCCACGCGCATCATCATCGCCAACCACATGCACGCGGGCGACGGCAACTGCCACGTGAACCTGCCGGTGAACTCCAACGACGCGGAGATGCTGCACAACGCCGAGGAAGCAGCAGCGCGCGTCTTCGAAAAGGTCCTCTCGCTCAAAGGCGCGGTCTCCGGCGAGCACGGCATCGGCATCACCAAGATCAACTTCCTCTCCGAGGACAAGATCGCCGCGCTCAAGAAGTACAAGAAGGACGTGGACCCGAACAATATCCTGAACACCGGCAAGCTTACCCAGAAGAACGCTCCGGTGGCGCCCTTCACCTTCTCCTTCAACCGGCTCATCGAGGACATCCGCATGAGCGGCCTGCCGGACAAGGACCGGCTCATTTCGCTGCTGCGCTCCATCCAGGTCTGCACCCGCTGCGGCAAATGCAAGCAGGTCTGCCCCATGTTCTACCCGCAGCAGTCGCTCATCGCCCACCCGCGCAACAAGAACATAAGCCTGGGCTCGCTCATCGAGGCGGTCTACTACAACCAGGTCAGCAAGGGCGAGCCGGACGCCAAGCTGCTCGGCGAGCTCAAGGAGCTCATGGAGCACTGCACCGGCTGCGGCAAGTGCACCTCCGTGTGCCCGGTAAAGATCGACACTCCACGCGTCATCCTGGACATGCGCGCGTTCCTGGAGTCCAAAGGCGCGGGCGGCCATCCCATCAAGTCCGGCGTGCTCAACTACCTGGCCCGCTCCCCTGCCCAGCGCGTGCCCAAGGCGGCCCGCCGCGCGGCCGTGGGACAGAATATCGCCAACAGCACCCTGGGGCTCATTCCCACGCGCTGGCGCCGGCATATCGAAACGCCGCTGCTCCAGCCGGGTCCGCGGCTCGGGCTCAAGAACCTCGCCTCCGGGCTGCACCTGGAACGCGGCTCGCTGTTCCTGCCCGCGCATCTGGCAGAGGCCCATGCGCGCTACACCAGACGCGGGGCCAAGGAAGGCGAAGCGCCGCCCATCGAGTCGGTCTTCTACTTTCCCGGATGCGGCGGCGGACTCTTCTACCGCACCATCGGCCTGGCCACGGTGATGATGCTCCTGGAGCAGGGGCTCGGCGTGGTGGTTCCCCGCGAACATCTGTGCTGCGGCTATCCGCTGCTCGTCAACGGCAGCGAGGAAGCGTTCCACACAAACCAGGCGCGCAACCTCTACGCCATGAAGAAGCTGCTCACCGACGCGGCCACAGAAGGCCTCAACGTGCGCACCATGCTGACCTCCTGCGGCTCCTGCCGGGACGGCCTGGCGCACTACGAGCTGGACCTCTTCCTGCGCGAGGAGCTCGCGCACATGGACGTCGCCCAGTTCCTGCTCAAGCGCCAGCTCGCCAGCGGCGTCAGGCTCATGAACGGCGCCGAGCAGGCGCCGCCGCTGCTGTACCACGCCTCCTGCCATGCCGAATGGTCCGGCGTGGCCGGTCCCAAGGCGTCGGAAGCGTACCGCAACGGGCTGGAGGAGATCACCGGCCGCACGGTGTACCTCTCGCCCGGATGTTGCGGCGAGTCCGGCCTGGGCGCGGTGACTGCTCCAGGCATCTACAACCGGGTGCGCAACCGCAAGAAGGAGCAGCTCGAGAACGATCTGACGGCGTATCCCGATGACCAGCCCCTCATCGTGGGCTGTCCTTCGTGCAAGATCGGCGTGGGCCGCTGCCTTCTGGCGCTCAAGAACCATCAGCCGGTGCTGCACACCATGGAGTTTCTCGCGCAATCGATATACGGACCCAAATGGGAGAAGCGCATCCGCAAGGCGGCCGCCGCCTCGCATCCCAAGGAGTCCATCCGCTTCATCGACCTCGCGGTAATGCCCGGCAAGATGGAGCAGCACGCATAGGCCATGGCACACGTTCCTCCGGAAACGAGCCGGACCGCCGGTTCTTCCGCACATCCCGCCCCGGCCCGTGAGACCACCTCATGGGCCGGGGCGTTCTCCCTGACCCTGCCCATCATCCTGGGTTACGTGCCCGTGGGTTTCGCCTACGGCGTGCTGGCCCGCGAACATGGCCTGGACCCGGTCAACATCGTGCTCATGTCGGTCATTGTTTTTGCCGGCTCGGCCCAACTCATAGCCGTGGGGCTGCTGGGCGCCGGAGCCTCGGCCCTTTCGGTCATCGCCACGACCTTCGTGGTCAACCTGCGCCACATGCTCATGTCCGCTGCGCTGGGTCCGCGCCTCTCCCGCTGGCCCAAGCCGCTCATCGGATTGTTCACCTTCCAGCTCACGGACGAGACCTTCGCTCTGCACGCCTCGCGCTTCGCAGCCGATCCGGCAGCAGCCGGCGACAGGGCCGGCGTCGTGCGCTGCAACATGCTGGCCCAGGGTTCCTGGGTGCTGGGCACGGTGCTGGGCATGGCCGCCAGCGACCTGGTGACGGACACGGGCCGCGTGGGGCTGGACTTCGCCCTGCCCGCAATGTTCATCGCCCTGCTCGTGGCGCAGATACGCGACCGCACGCACATCGTGGTTGCGCTCGTCAGCGGCGGATTGTCCCTGTTCTTTTTCGATGTGGGCCTCAGCCGCTGGAACGTCATGGCCGCCACCGTGCTCGGCGCGCTCGTCGGCCTCATGCTTTCGAAAACGCGGAGGAACACATGACGCCGGAACCCATTGAACTCTTCATCATAATCGCGGGCATGGCCGCCGTGACCTATCTGCCCCGGCTCCTTCCCGCCATGTTTCTGGCGTCGCGCAAACTGCCCGAGCCGCTGGAGCGGTTTTTGTCTTTTGTGCCCACGGCCGTGCTCGCCGCCCTGCTCGCGCCCAGCATCCTCCTTTCCGACAACGCCGAGCGCCTGGGCCTCGGGGAGAACGTTTTCCTCTGGGCTTCCATCCCCGCGTTTTTCGTGGCCTGGCGGTTCAGGAGCTTCTTCGGCGCCGTGGTCGTGGGCATGGCCACAGTGGCGCTGGCGCGGCTCATGCTTGGGTAAAATGTTTGTGGAACGCGTTCGCGACGACTTTACCCAAGGTGCACCGCGTGTCATAGTGCCGCTTCCTGAAACAAGGATTCCAGAATGAATACGTACGATTTCAACGATCTGAAGCTTTTCATCACCGGCCCCACATACATCCGTCCCGAGGTGCGCCACGCCGGATCCCTGCCCGAGTTCGGCCACCGCGACAGCGAGTCGGTCAAACGGTTCGGCCCCATCTTCGAGAATCTCGCCGTCCTGGCCGGCTTGCCCAAGGACTCCGACTACCGCATCGCAATCATCAACGGCAGCGGCACCTGCGCCATGGAAACGGCGGTTCGTTCCCTGGCAGGACCGGAGGACACCATCCTCTCCATGCCCGTGGGCGCCTTCGGCGACCTGTTCCACAAACTCGCCGTGGCCAACGGCAAGACCACGGAAAAGGTCCCCTGCGAACCGGGCCGGGCCATGGACCTCGCCGCTCTGGAGCGCGCGCTGGACGAGGTGAAGCCGTCCCTCGTGCTGCTCACCCACAACGAGACCTCCACCGGCGTAATGAACGACGTAGCCTTGGCCGTGGCCCTGGTGCGCGAGCACGGCGCCCTCGCTGCCGTGGACGGCGTGTCCATCTTCGGCGGCGCGCCCATCGACCTGCCCGGGATGCAGCCGGACATATATCTGACGTCCACGCAGAAGAGCCTGGGCCTGCCCGCCGGTTTCGGCATCGCCTTCGCCGGCCCCAGGGCCATGGCCAAGGCCGAGACCGTGCCGCACAAGGGCTGGATAACGGACCTGACAGCCCACCTGGGCCGTGCGGCCAAGCAGCAGACCCTGACCACGCCGAACACCACCCTGGCCAACCAGCTCGCCATACAGCTCGACTACATCGTGAACCAAGAGGGCATGGAAAACCGCTTCGCGCGGCACATCGCCATGCGCGACCGCGTAGCCGAATTCATCGCTGGTCTCGACGGATTCGAACTCTTTGCTCCGCACGGCTACCGCTCGCCCACGGTCACTT
>JBMCLC010000072.1:0-7000 GCA_048614715.1 Oceanidesulfovibrio sp. | reverse complement strand
GAAGGCCCGGATCGACTCTGTCTGGAGCAAGCTGGACATCCCCCTGCCCGGCGTGCCCAAGGTGCCGCCCAGAGGGAGGCCGTAGATGACCGCGCCGCGCCGCATTGTTCTGGGCATATCCGGCGCCAGCGGCATGCCCTACGCCCTGCGGCTGCTCGAAATCCTCACCGGCATCGAGGGGTTCGAAACCCACGTCATCGTGTCCGACGGCGCCAAGGAAGTGCTGCGCGTGGAAACCAAGCTCACGCCCGAGGACCTGGAAACCCGGCTGGCCCGCGCCACACGCGTGTATTCGGAAAAAGAGATCGGCGGCTCCCCGGCCTCGGGCTCTTGGCAACACCAGGGCATGGTCGTGTGCCCGTGCTCCATGGCCAGCCTCGCCGCCATCGCCCACGGCCTCGGATCCAACCTGCTCCACCGCTCGGCCGACGTCACCCTCAAGGAAAAACGGCCCCTCATCCTCGTGGTGCGGGAAACGCCGCTCAACCTCACCCACCTGCGCAACATGACAGCCGCAGCCGAGTCCGGGGCCACCATCATGCCGGCCATGCCCGGCTTCTACACCCGCCCCACCACCATCGCCCAGCTTGTCGACCACCTCGTGGGCCGCATCCTCGACCAACTCGGCGTAGACCATACCCTCTCCACCCGCTGGGAGGGGTAGCGGCTCTTTTTCACGGGGGAAAAACCTTTCTGAAGAAAGATTCTTCCCCCGACCCCTTTCCAAAGACTTTTCATTGGAAAGGTTGCGTTCAAACGCTCTGAACCATTATTAACAAGTTTAGGAAGGAAGAGCGCGAGAGGGCAAGCCCTTTACAAAGGGTTTCCCTCTCGCCTGCTCTAATACTTTAATAACAAAGGAGCTTCGCCATGAACCATACCATCACGTGGCACGGCCATTCGAACTTCCAGCTCACGTCCGGCGACGCATCGGTGATCATCGACCCGTTTTTCGAGGGGAACGCCTTCGCCACCGTGGAGCCGGGGTCCATCGAAACGCTGGACGGCATTCTGGTGACGCACGACCACGGGGACCACGTGGGTCAGGCCGTGGAGCTGGCCAGACGGACCGGGGCGATGGTCGGCGCGGTGGTGGGCACGGCCGGCAAGCTCATGGACCAGGGCGTGCCGCAGGAGCAGATCCTGAACGGCATCGGCTTCAACATCGGCGGCTCGGTGCAGGTAAAGAGCGTGACCGTGACCATGACGCAGGCGTACCATTCATCGGAATCCGGTGTGGCCGTGGGCTACATCCTCACCTTCCCGGACGGATACACGGTGTATCACGCCGGGGACACGGGCATTTTCGCGGGCATGGAGCTGTGGGGCCAGCTCTACTCCATCGACCTCGCCCTCCTGCCCATCGGCGGCGTGTTCACCATGGACCCGCGCCAGGCGGCCATGGCGTGCCGGCTGCTGCAGTGCGACTGCGTGGCGCCCATGCACTGGGGCACGTTCCCGGTGCTGGAGGAATCGACCACGGAATTCGAGCGCCTGCTGAAACAGGAAGCCCCGGACTGCGAGATGCTGCACCTCACACCCGGCAAACCGACCGAGATCAAGAAAGCGAGCGGGGACACCTGCGGGTGTCACTGAGGATTGAGGTTCAGGGATTAGTTAAATAACAGCAAGCCCAGCCCCGGTCCAACTGAAACCGGGGCTGGGATGATGTGGTTGTCAACAAACACACTTCATTGACTTGGTCCCTTCCCCCCTACAACACCCCGCCATCCCAGTTCATAACAGTCGTCCGGCCCGGGTCGGGAACCTCTTTGGGCCTCGTCTCATCTAGGGTCACGAACCAGCGGTAGCCCGCGTTTTCCAGGCTCTGGCGGTGTTCGGAGAGGTCCACGGGCCAGCTCGGGAACAGCCAGAGATTCTGGCCCAGGGTGCGCGGCCAGTAGACCTCGCCCTTTGGGCTGGTCAGCGGTTCGCGCTGCTTGACCGGCGCCGGCACGTGGCGGGACACGCACGCCGCCCAGAAACCGGCCGTGACCATGCCCAGCGGCAGCGGCGACTGCCTGGGCAGCGCCAGGTAGTCGTCCTTGCCCAGCTCCGGGCTGACGATGGCGCCGTCAAAGCCCAGCTCGGCCAGGGACTCCAGCGCCAGAGCGTTGGAAATGTTGCAGAACGGACCGGCCAGGATCTGCCAGTTCGGCGTTTTCTTCTTCGCGTCTCCATCGGGCCGGCGTTCCGGCAGCAGCGCCATCTGCCACGGCGCGTTGAGCACGAAGGTCCGCGCCCCCTGCTTGACCATGCGCAGCAGCACGGCGCGCCACAGCTTTTCCTCGTCCGGCCAGATGACCGGCGGCAGCCACCACCACGTGCGCGGCAGGAAGGTCCGCGAGACCTGGTCGATAAGCCGCGGCGACATCCACAGGCCGAGCTGGCCGCGAAATTTGGCCTCCTTGCCCTTGGGCGGTGCGCGCCGCACGAGCATGTCGAGGATCGGCTGCTTGCCGGCGTGGGGGGCGGGCAGTCGCGGCGTGAACTTCGACTCCCCAGGGGATTGGGGCTCTGGCAGCTTTTTGGCCTCGGCCTCCATGGCGTTGATGCGCTCCATGAGCTCGGGTTCCTGGCGGTCCACCAGATACACGGGCGTACCGGAAGGCGGCACCTTGCCCCGCGGCGTGAACGGCCGCTTGCCGCCCTTGGCTCCCCTGCCGGGGGATTTCCCGCCGGCACCACGCTTCTCATCCCGGAACGACTTGCTCTTGTGCGGCGGAGCGCTCTTGGGGAACGCGCCGGTCTCGGCCGGGATATCCAGCGTGCCGGCCTTGGGCACGGGTTTGCTGACCTTGAGAATCCTGTGGTGCTTCTCGTCCTCGGAGCCGATGCGCAAAAGGTCCCGCGCCATGAGCGGAACCCGCGGCTTGAGGTAGGCCGTGCCTTCCGGCGTGCGGGCAACGGTGCCGATGAAAAGGCCGGAGCCAGTGCGCCCGGCGTCCTTGGGACCAGGCAGAGGCAGCTGCCGGCTCTGGGGCAGGAACCGCGAGCGGCTGGTGGGCCGCCCCAGCGCGCGTTCCAGAATGGCCTCGGCCTCCTTGCGTATCGCAGGGTCTTTGCCCTCGTCGCGCAGCATGCGGTAGGCGGTGGTCGTGTAAAATACGTAATGCGCGCCCTTCTTGCGGCCCTCGATCTTCCAGCAGGCCACCTGGGGCACGTCGAGCAGCGTCTTGACCATGAGATCCAGGCCGAGGTCGAGGCAGGAGAAGAAGCGGTCCTTGCGCTTGCCCAGTTCGTAAACGCGGCGGCACGGCTGCACGCAGCGCCCGCGCAGGCCGCTCTTGCCGCCCAGGGCCGTGGACCAGTAGCAGCGACCCGATACGGCGTAGCACAGCGCGCCGTGGATGAAGACCTCCAGATCCATGCCTTCCGGACAGGCCTCGGCCATTGCCTTGATCTCCTCGATGTCCAGCTCCCGGGGCAGCACCACGCGGGAGACGCCGAGCTCCGCCGCCGTTTCCAGTCCGGCCGTGGGCGAGAGCGCCGCCAGGGTGGACAGATGCAGCTCGCCCGAAAAATCGGCCTGGCGCGCCACCTTGAGCGTGCCCAGGTCCTGGGCGATTATCGCGTCCGGCGAGGGTGATCCGGGCCGGGACAGCCTTTCCAGGAGCCGGCCCGCTGCGCCGAGATCGTCGGGTTTGAGCAGGGTATTGACCGCCAGATAGAGCTTGGCGCCGCGCTCGTGCGCGAGGTCCGTCAGGGCCAGGGTTTCCTTGACTGCGAAGTTCGAAGCCTGCATTCTGGCAGAGAAATGTTTAAGCCCTATGTACACGGCGTCCGCACCTGCGGCCAGCGCCGCGAGGAAGGCCTGCCTGTCGCCGGCCGGGGCCAGTATCTCGGGGCGCCCACCGGCCGCCCGGACTGCAGCTGATTGTCTGTCGGTCATCACTTATATATCTCCTACGAGGCGCCTGCCGATGAACAGCGTGAAAGCGCCAGCATACGTGCGCGATATCAAATGTCAGGAACTCACCGTATTGGACGTCGTGCCATTCGGTCAAACGCCATCAGGCGTGAGTGAATGTTTTGCCCTGCGGTTGGAACATCCGGAGTGGAAGCACTGGCGTCCCGGTCAGTTCGTTATGGTCCGCCACCCCAGCTTCGGGCTCGAGCTCATCTGGGGCCGGGCCTTTTCCATCAGCAGGCTGGCGCCGTCCGGCCTGTCCCTGTTCATCCAGGCCTGGGGCCGCGGAACCCGCCGTCTGGCGGACTCCCTGCCTGGAGACACGGTCACCGTATGGGGTCCCCTAGGCAACGGCTTCGCCGTGCAGGACAAGCGAACCCTCATGCTCGCCGGCGGCGTGGGCCTGGCGCCGTTTCTCGCCTATGCGGAAGCCCATCCGACGCCCAAGAAACTCGAACTCATATTCGGCCATCGTCTGCCCCTCGAAACATACCCTTTCGAGAACGTGCGAAGCCTCGTGCCGGACATGACCGCCCGCAGTTTCCACGAGCAGACCCCCGAGGACCTGCCCAAGTTTTTGGACTTGGTGGACGAGGCGGTAGAGCGCCATGCAAACGGTGGGTTGATCCTGGCCTGCGGGCCCACGCCGTTTTTGCGGGCGGTGAAAAAAATGGCCGCCGAACACGGCGCAATGGCACAAGTCTCTCTGGAAAACAAGATGGGATGCGGCGTGGGTGCATGCCTGGGTTGCGTGGCCAAGGACGATAAGGGCGAGCCTGTTCAGGTCTGCTCCAAGGGCCCGGTTTTTTGGGCGCACAAGATCGAGCTGTAAGGAAAACAACGATATGGCTTCCAAAACGTCAACGTCAGCGGACACCCGCGTATCCCTGCCGGGCCTCGAACTCAAGAACCCGATCATGACTGCATCCGGCACCTTCGGCTACGGGCTGGAGTTCGCCTCCTTTGGCGCGTTGGAGAAGCTGGGCGGCATCGTGGTCAAGGGTCTGTCGCTCAAGCCGCGCGAAGGCAACCCCATGGAACGCATCGCCGAAACACCCTGCGGCATGCTCAACGCCATCGGGCTGCAGAACATCGGCGTGGAGCGGTTTCTTCAGGAGAAGCTGCCGGCCCTGCCGTACGATGAAACGCCCATTGTCGCAAACCTGTACGCCTGCGATCCCGCTGAGTTCGGCGAACTGGCCCAAACTCTCGCAGCGGACGAGCGGCTCGCTGCGCTGGAGGTGAATGTCTCCTGCCCCAACGTGGCGGCGGGCGGTCAGGCTTTTGGCCAGGACCCGGTCCAGGCGGCGGCCGTGACCAGCGCGGTGAAGGATGCGGCCGGCTCAATGCCGGTTCTGGTCAAGCTCTCGCCCAACGTGGCGGACATAACCGCGGTGGCCAAGGCCGTGGCCGACGCCGGCGCGGACATGCTCACATGCATCAACACCCTGCTCGGCATGGCCGTGGACCTGAAAACCCGCAGGCCGCGACTGGCCAACATTGTGGGCGGCCTGTCCGGCCCCGCAATCAAGCCCGTGGCCCTGCGCTGCGTGTGGCAGGTTTCCAAATCCGTGGACATCCCGGTCATCGGCGTAGGCGGCATCTCCAACGCCGCCGACGTGCTCGAATTCATTCTCGCGGGAGCACACGCGGTGCAGATCGGCACGGCGAACTTCATGCGGCCCGACGCCGTGTTCCGCATCGTGGACGAACTGCCCATACTCATGAAGGGCTATGGTGTGACGCGGCTGGACGACCTGCGCGGCGCCTTGCAGGTCTGAATTCCGCCTTTCCTTTCGCACATAAAAACGCCCCGAAGCAGGTCGCCTCGGGGCGCTTGTTTCTTTTGTCCAACAATATGGACAGACGAGAGCAGCCCGATCAGACGTCGCGCCAGTGGCCGGGAACCCAGGAGCCGTCCGGCCTGCGATGGCCGGGAACCCATACCTTGCCCGGCCGCGGCGGACCCGTGTATTTCCAGTAGCCCGTGCCCGGTCCGGTTTCCATCCACACGAAGTCAGGACCCGGACTCGGCGGGCGGGAGTAGCCTATGCCGGCGTCCACTCCATGTTTGTCCACGCCGAAATAGCAGGAACCCAGGAGCGTGGCGGCGACAAGCAGACAGATGGTGAGGACGGGCGCAAGAATCCGTGGTCGTATGGGCAACCGCTTCATTCTCATCGGGCAATCCTCCGTGGCAAAGTTGCGTCGCGCCTCCAAAAACGGAGCCACATACTTCAATTATTACGTAGATTCCCGATGGCGTGTCAAGAAACGGGATCGCCCTTCAAGACCGCAACGGCTCCGAACCATGCGAGATTAATGCACCGTGTCGGATGCGCATTTCACCGAAGTATTGATCGCATGCTTCTTCAGCTTGCTATGGTATTCCACAACCCGCTCGTCCTTCTTCCATTCATTAAATATTTCCATCCACTTCTTGAATTCCATGAAGGCTTGGTCGAGTTGCTCTTCGTGGCTTTGCACCCAGATGTTGAACAGATGCATTTCAGCCTGAAAATCTTTGGAATCGAAGACTTCTCCCGCAATACCGAGCGGATATTTATCACCCTCGAAAATATTGACCGCCTGCTTGCATAGCGTGGTCATGGATGTTTCGTAATCGATTGGATTGTTGTTAAGGGCCTCTACCAGACTCATGTAGGTAGGGTAATCTTCCTCAATGCGTTGCAATGCCTCGTCCGGAATACGGACATACAGCGTATCGGCTTCTTCGCGTACAAAATAAAAGCGGATCCAGTTTTCGAACTGCATCAGCTCACTGATATCCTGCATCGCGTTTTGCATCATTTCATTATTCGAGGACATGGAATCTCCTTGTTCTTGTATCCGGAACGATTCACCGGCTGGCGCAGGGGAATTTTGCGGAATGCGTTCAGCCCTGTAAGTGGACATCCTTTGCCGCCGCGTCAAGCCCGAGTGTTCCGGCTCCGCGCGCATGATGGCGTACTTTCCCCTTTGTATTCAAAGACTTTGCGAATCAACTGCCGGCCGAAGTCTGATTCCCTCGCGATTGCATTTCGGCCAGAATGCGCTGTCTGGCGCTGCCGAGCCGCCGGCGCAGGGAGA
>JBMCLC010000071.1:0-7016 GCA_048614715.1 Oceanidesulfovibrio sp. | reverse complement strand
GCTCGAAACCGGGGCCATAGGGGGTGAGCGTGGAGAGGACGTGCTCGTTCTCCATGGCGAGCACGCGAATGATCCTGGCCGGGCCGCGGGGGCCGGGTTCCTCGTGGGTGTGCACGGTGAACCGCTTCAGGTCGACCTCAACCTCGTGGACAGGCCTGGGCGTGTCCACGGAGAAGTCGGCCTTGTACAAGAAGAAGCACAGAACAGCCAAGAGCATGGTCACGAGTACGAACGCACCTCTGCATTGATATCCATGTGGGTCTTGGTTCATAGTGGAGCTACCTTTTTGGCGTCGCGACATGAGCAAAGTCCCTCCGCTCATACGGCTGCATCACGCGGTGCGAAGGCGCACACGAGGAGCGGACGCGGTTTCCGCATCAACAACCGCTTGGTATAGATTGACTTTTCTGTTGATCGAATTTAGGAGGGAACGCCTTCCTTCGCCACGCACAATTTTAGGCAAACGAAGGAAGCGATTAGCATATACCAAGGAGTTTTCCATGTCAAACATCGTGGTTCTGGGCTCGCAATGGGGCGACGAAGGCAAAGGCAAGATCGTCGACCTTCTCACGCGGGACGTCCACTGCATCGTCCGGTTCCAGGGCGGCAACAATGCCGGCCACACCCTGGTGGCCGGAGGCAAGAAGACCATTCTGCACCTCATTCCCTCCGGCATCCTCCAGCCGCACGCCCGCTGTTACATCGGCAACGGCGTGGTGCTCGACCCCTGGGTTTTCATCAAGGAAATCGACACCTTGGCCGCTCAAGGCCTGGATGTCGGACCGGACAGGATCATGGTCAGCCCCAAGACTCACATCATCATGCCCTATCATAAATTCCTCGATATTGCCCGAGAAGAGTCATTAAGCGGGGAGAAGCAGATAGGCACCACGGGCCGGGGCATTGGCCCCTGCTACGAGGACAAGGCTGCGCGCATCGGCGTTCGCGCCGGCGACCTCGTCGATCTGGATCTCGTGCGCGCCAAGGTTGAAAAAGCCCTGGTCGAGAAAAACATGCTGCTCCAGAACCTGTATGGGAAAGATCCCCTGCGGGTGGATGCGGTCATGGAAGAAGTCGCCACGGTTGCCGAACGTATCGTCCCCATGCTCGGCGATGTGTCGAGCGCCCTCGAAAAAGCCATCGAGGACGACAAGTCCATCCTGTTCGAAGGCGCGCAGGGAACCCACCTGGACATAGACCACGGCACCTACCCGTTTGTGACCTCATCCACCACGGTGGCGGGTAACGCCGCCTCGGGCGCGGGCATCGCCCCCCGCCGGCTGGACCGCGTGGTCATGGTGGTCAAGGCGTACTCCACACGCGTGGGCGGCGGCCCCTTCCCCACCGAGCTTTCCGACGAAGGCGGCGAGCATCTGCAGCGGATCGGCGCCGAGTTCGGCGCCACCACAGGACGTAAACGCCGCTGCGGCTGGCTGGACCTGCCCATCCTGCGGGAATCCACGCGCCTCAACGGGCCCACGGACATAGCCGTGACCAAGCTCGACGTGCTCACCGGGCTGGACTCCATCAAGGTCTGCACCGGCTATACGTACCGGGGCGAGACCATCCAGTACCCGCCGCAGTACGAAGGATCCCTGGCCGAGGTGACGCCCGTGTACGAAGAGCTGCCCGGCTGGAAGGAAGACATCGGCGGCGTGACCTCCTGGATTTCCCTGCCCACCAACGCCAAGGAGTATATCCGCTACCTGGAGCACGCCCTGCGCACGCCCGTGTCCATCATTTCCGTGGGCCCGGACCGCGACCAAACGCTCATCAGGAAGTAAGGCCATGGCCGCCGCGCGCGCCGCAACAGGACCCGCAGACACGGAAACCGTGGAAGGCTTGCCGCTGCCGGAACCGGATGAGATCCGGGATCGCTTGCGCAACCCCATCCATGCGCGCGTGCGCGGCCACATGCAGCGATTGGCCGAGCAGCCGGACGCCGTGCCGCAAGCCATCCTGCTGGAAGGCGGCTCCACCACCGACCGCATGGCCATGGCCCTGTACTGGACGGCGCTGCTCCACTGCCGTGGCCCGGAGCCCGCAGCCATGCCCGCCCAGGCCAGCCTGCTCGGCGCCATGGAGTCCGGCGGCGGAAACGATTCCGACTCGGGCAAGCGGCCCTGCCTGGCCTGCACCCGCTGCATGCAGGCCCTTACCGGCGCGAACCGCGACCTGTACCTCCTGGACGGCCGCGAGGACTTCATCAAGATCGACCCGGTGCGGGAGGTCCGCAGGGTGCTGGGCGAACCGCCGCGGGACCACCCCGTGCGGGTCATCATCCTGGCCGAAGCGCAGAACCTCACCATTCCGGCGGCCAACGCCCTGCTCAAATCCCTGGAGGAGCCACGCCCCGGCAACAGCTTCGTGCTGCTTGCCCCGCAGCGCGAGCGGCTCTTGCCCACCCTGGTGTCGCGCAGCTTCGTGCTCACTCTGGCGTGGCCGCGCCGAGTGGCCGAGGAGGGCGACGTCCTTCCGCCCGCACCGAAAAACAACCAGGCAGACGACGCCGAGATCTTGGCCCGTCTCGCCGCGGGATTCGCCATATTCCTGGAAACGGGCACGGGCTGGTTTTCGCTGACCGGCGCCAAGGGCGCGGTGAGCAAGAATATCGGCCTGGGGTTCTGCAACACGCTGGAACGCGCCGTGCTCGCCGTGCTCACCGGCAGGATCGGCGACGATCGCCTCGCCGGCGCTCTTGCCTCCCGGCTCGACCCACAGGCCCTGCGCGCGCTGGACGTGGCCGTGGACCTGGCAGCCCAAGCACTGGACAAGCTCGTGAACCCGGCGCTGACCCTTGACTGGCTGGCCACCCAGGCCGTCTCACTGGCCCGGGAAGCGACCTTACGCAAACGCCGCGGCTGAACGTCCTTCTTGTCTTGACCCGGCCGGCAGCATTTCGCATCTTGAACCAACCACAGCGCTCCCTTGCCCGCCCGGTCCGAACCGGGAAAAGGAACCATAATGAACCAGTCCGCCAACCAGGTGCTGCTTATCGAGGACTCTCCGGTCCAGGCCAAGATCATACAGAAGCAGATCCTTGCTCTTTCCAACTTCGAAACGATCGTCTGCAACACCTTGCAGGAGGCGCGCGAGGCCCTGGAGAGTTCAGACCGCTTCTTCGTGGCCGTGGTGGATCTGAACCTGCCCGACGCACCGGATGGCGAGGCCGTTGATCTGACCCTGGAAAGTGGCGTGCCCACCGTGGTGCTCACCGCCACCTTCAGCGAGGAGCTGCGCCAGCAGTTCATCCAGAAACAGGTGGCCGACTACTTCTTCAAGGGATCTATCCGCGACATGGACCCCATGGTCCGCAGTCTCGAGCGGCTCTACAAGAACCGGTTCAGCACCGTTATGGTCGTGGACGATGGGCTGATCGACCGCAGCATCATGCGCCAGTGGCTGGAGATCCAGCAGTTCAAGGTCATCGACGCGGAGAACGGAGTCAAGGCGCTGGAAAAGCTCGAAGAAAACCCGGACGTCAGCCTCATCATCACCGACTTCAACATGCCGGAGATGGACGGGTGCGAACTCGTCATAGCCGTACGTGAGCGGCACAAGATGGACCAGCTTCCCATCATCGGCGTCTCGGCCGCCGGCTCCGGCCCGCTCACCGCCCGTTTCCTCAAGAACGGGGCCAACGACTTCCTCACCAAGCCCTTCGAGGTGGAGGAGTTTGCCTGGCGCGTGAACCAGTGCATGGAAATGGTCGATATCTTTGCCGAGCTGAAGAACTGCTACGACACCATGAAATGATCGACGAGCGACGCATCCACATCCTGAAGAAGGGGGAGCCCGGCCCCGGACCGGTGCTCTACTGGATGCACCGCGACCACCGCGCCAGAGACAACTTCGGCCTGCTCCACGCCCAGGAAATCGCCTTGGAGCGAGGCGTGCCAATGGCTGTGGTCCACTGTCTCGCCTCCAGTTTTCTGGACGCCACCATCCGCAGCTTCGGTTTTTTGCTGCGCGGTCTGGAGGAAACTGCCCGCGCCCTGGCGGAGAAATCCATCCCCTTTGTCGCACTCACTGGCGACCCGTCCGAGCAGATCCCACGTTACGCGCGCGAGGTGGACGCCGGACTGCTCGTGACCGATTTCGACTCCCTGCGAATCAAGCGCGGCTGGCTCGCCGGCGTGTCCAAAAAAGTGGACACACCCGTGCACGAGGTGGACTCTCGCAACGTGGTCCCCTGCCGTGTGGTCTCAGAGAAGCGCGAGTACGCGGCCCGCACCATCCGGCCCAAGATCCACCGGCTGTTGCCAGAGTTCCTGCACGAACCCCCGGCCCTGCGCGGCCACCCGCACGCCTTTCAGGGACATGTGCCGGATACTGACTGGGCCGGCCTGCGAGACGGGCTGCGCGTGGACAGGAATGTTCCGGAGGTGGACTGGATATCCCCAGGGGAGCAGGCGGCTGTCGGCGCGCTCGGCGCGTTCATCCGGCACCGCCTGGACAACTATACGCAACGGAACGATCCCAACGCCGAGGCCACGTCACGACTGTCGCCATACCTGCACTTCGGCATGCTCTCGTCGCTCCGCGCCGCCCTGGCCGTGTCCCAGGCATCGGGACGCGCGCACGAAGGCAAGGAATTGTTCCTCGAAGAGCTGGTGGTGCGTCGCGAGCTCTCGGACAATTTCTGCTTCCACACGCCGGACTATGATTCGGTGGAATGCTTTCCAGACTGGGCGAGGCAAACCCTCGAAGATCATGCGGGCGACGAGCGCGAGCACGTATACGACCAGGAAACCTTCGAACGAGCCCGGACCCACGACCCCCTGTGGAACGCCGCGCAGAAGCAGATGGTAGCCAGCGGCTACATGCACGGCTACATGCGCATGTACTGGGCCAAAAAGATCCTCGAATGGACCAGGACGCCGCAGCAGGCCATGGATATCGCCGTCCGCCTGAACGACCGCTACGAGCTCGACGGCCGCGACGCCAACGGCTACACCGGCGTGGCCTGGTCCATAGGCGGAGTGCACGATCGCGCCTGGAAGGAGCGCCCCGTGTTCGGTAAGATTCGCTTCATGTCCTACGGCGGCGCCAGGTCCAAGTTCGACGTCAACCGCTATGTCGCGTCCATGGACGCGCTTTGGAACGACTCGCCCTTCGCGGGCTGACGGCCCGGACCTAGCCGGTCTGTGCCACGCACTCCATTTCCACCAGGGCGCCCAGCGGCAGGCCGGCCACCTGTATGGTGGAGCGCGCCGGGGTATGGCCGTCGAAGAACTCCCCGTAAATGGCGTTGACCGTGGGGAAGTCGGCCATGTCCATGATGAAGACCGTCACCTTGACCACCTGACCGGGCGAGGACCCCGCCGCCTCCAGCACTGCGGCCATGTTGGCCAGAACCTGGCGCGTCTGCGCCTCCACGCCGTCCTGTAGCGTCATCGTTGCCGGGTCCAGGCCGAGCTGTCCGGAACAATAGGCCACACCGTCGGCCACAATGGCCTGAGCGTATGGTCCCACGGCCTTGGGCGCCTTGTCTGTCTGAATTTTTTTCATCGCTGCTCCTTTTTCTTGCTGAGAGGTCATCCAAATATCCCGGGAAGCTCGCCGAATGTATCGATGATGTGCTCCGGCTCAAGCGCCAGGCACTGCTCCTTGTCCCCATAACCCCAGGATGCGAAACACGCCACCATGCCCACGGCGCGGGCAAAGGCCATATCCGGGTAGCCGTCGCCCACCATGAGCACGCGCTGGGGCGACACCCCCGGAAACGCCGGGGCCACGTCCTCTTCCCAGACGCGGGGGTCGGGCTTTTTCGCGTAGCCGGGCCGGTCCCCCACCGTCAGGAACACATATTCCTCCAAGCCGAGACGGTCCACCGATTCCTTGAGCACGCTGCGGCCCTTGTTGGAGACCACGGCCATGGCGCAGCCCGCGTCGTGCAGTGCGCGCAGGGCATCCAAGGCGCCCGCGAACAGACGGGTCTTTTCCCTTTCAATCTCCGGGTACACGGCTCGATAGCGCGTTATCCACTCGTCCACCTCGTTCTCGCGGATATCCGGGTTGAGCCGGAAAAAGGTTTCCCGAATGCCCATGCCCACGGCGGCGCGCACGGCGTCCGCCACGGGCGGAGCCATGCCGAAGGAGGGAAACACCTCCGCCATGGTCGCGGTAATAGCGGGCACGCTGTGCACCAGCGTTCCATCGTAGTCCAGGCATATCAAATCATATCGAGCCATATGCATCCTCGTATCTTAGTTGTCTTGTCTCACATGGAATAACCGTGGTACTCTTGCCCGCCCACAACCTCAACCACACCGGGAAATTCCATGAAGCTCAATCCCTTCAAGCGGCGCAACGATACGGAGGATGGCGACGTGGCGGACAAGGAAACGAACACGACGGACTCCGGCTGGTTTCTGCCCGAGGACAGCCGGAAATCCATCACAAAGCTATTCGAGACGTTGCGCGAGCCGGTCGCTCTGGAAGTCTTCACCATGTCCGGCGAAAATGACGCGTACAACGATTTTCTGCTGAAATTCACGCGCGACGTGGCCCGTCTTTCCTCGGGCGCGATCACACTGCATGAATACGGACTGGACACCCCGAAGGCCCAGAGCCGGGGCGTGGACTTCTCCCCCACCCTGCTCCTGGACCCGGACAACTACAACATCGCCTATCGCGGCGCACCCCTGGGCGAGGAAGGCCGCTCTTTCATGCAGATCCTCATGCATATCTCGCGACGGGACTCCGGACTCGCGGACATCTCACGGGAATTGCTCAAGGAGCTCAAGGAACCGCGCGAAATCAAGGTCTTTGTCAATCCAAGCTGTCCCTATTGCCCGGGCCAGGTGCTCAACGCCTTCCGGCTGGCAGTGGAGCGGCCGGAGCTGGTGAGCGCCGTGTGCATCGATTCCGCACAGGACCCTGACACCGCCGACCGCTACAACGTGGGCTCTGTGCCGCATACCGTGGTGGACGATGCCTTCGACTCCCTCGGTTTGCTTCAGGAAGAACGCTTCGTGCTGGAGACCGTTGCCTTGCGGCCCGTGGAGGATCTC
>JBMCLC010000070.1:0-7017 GCA_048614715.1 Oceanidesulfovibrio sp. | reverse complement strand
ATATTTCAATATATTGAAAGCAAGACTTGTCTGTTTGGCCGTGCAGAGGTCTCTCTTCAGCGTGGTTGGGGCGGGAAGTCAGGGGCCTTTATCTTTGCAAACGCGGCGGGAGACGCCCATCCGCTCGGCAAGCTCGGCCTGGGTGAGGCCGAGGTGCTCTCGCCAGACCCGATAGATCAGACCGTAAAAATGCAAGCCGACGACCGCCCGGCCTATAGGGGGGCGAGCAAAAATTTTCTTTTATCTTTCAAAGTGTAGCCTGCCATCGTTCCAAACCAGCCCGCAACACGCTCCGACTGCGGCGTGATCTCCTCGTAGGTCTGGAGCAGGCCGGCAATGGTGGTCTGGGCCAGGGTCAGACCGGCCATGCGCTCGATCTGTTCCCCCGTGAGGCCGCCGGCTGCGGCGATGTCCGGGGCGCAGGCCGGGGCCGTGCGCTCCTCCCACGGCTCCTCCCCGGGAAAGGTTGCGAACACCGTGATGAGCCCGGCCAGGAAACAGCCGCAGGGAGCGTTCGCGACTTTCGTGGCTTGGTGTCCGCGCCGGCGGTCATCCCTACGTGGCGATGGCGGGGCTGCCGGCTCGTGCCCGCCCACCGCATGCGCCACGCCGCGTTGCATATCCTGCAGGTAGTCGGCCTGGTACACGCCGCCCCAGCAGCGCACCCCCCGCGCCATGGCCAGGGCGGCGTAACTGGTGAAGAGACTCGGGCTGATGAGCCGTTCGGCCAGGGCCTGGATGATGGGTTTAGGCGCGAGGTCCACGGCAAAAGGCTCGCCCTTCATGGTCCTTCCGGCGAGTGCCGGGCCATGCGCTGTCTGCTCGATCCACAGGGGCAGGTGCCGGCCAGAGCGGTCCACCATCCAGAAAAAGCAGGTCCCGGCGCCGCGGAGGTCATCATGGTTTAACCGGGTCCCGGCCGGCATGTCGCGGAGCCTGTGCAGCCGTTGTAATGTCCAGCAACAGTCGACGCCGTCCAGGGTATCGAGGAGGCGGCCACGCACATCGTCGTCCATGAGCAACGCAGCCGCGAGGGAGTTCCGCCGCAGGTCGCGCTCCAGGATCATGGAGACGACGCGTTCTAGGTCCAGATAGGCCAGTGAAGGCGCGGATTCCCGTACTTCCGGGGCGAACAGCCTGGGCCAGAGTCGTGCGTTTAGCACCACGGCCTGGTCGGCGAAGGAGGGCAACCCGAGCACATCCGGAGCGCGGCAGTCCGATTGGATGAAATCTTCAAGGAAAGTATTCTGTGAAGAAGTGAGCAATCCTTCATTCAAATAAGAATTACAACGCTCCAGAGCCTTGCCGAAGTGCTCTTCCTTCAGCGGCGGTGCGGCGCCAGTCGTGCAGGTCCGCATGGCGTGGGGAAAGAATGGGATGCGCGTCTTGGCCGGGTTGGCGGCGTCCGCTGGGTCCGGCTTTCTGGCCAGCACCACGCCGCGCGGGTATGTCACGCTGCCCAGGGGCACGCCCGCGCAGGCCAGCACCGGAACCACGCGCGGGCCGCGCGAGTGTCCGAGCAGTACAGGCAGGGCAAAGGCGATGGTGGAATGCACGGACTGGTGGAGCGTGTCCAGGCCGTGGTGGTTGGCGGTGAGCACGCTGGGCGATTGTTCCAGTTGCTCCCGCAGGCCCCGGGCGGTTTCCTTTCCCAGGAGCGGCGCGGCCCGTGCATGGGCTGCGTCCAGCAAGTCGTCCAGGGGGTCGATGGTCGCGGAGTCGCGCTCCGGGAAGAAGGTGCGGGAGTATTCGGACAGGGTCAGGTCGCCGCATTGCTCCAGGACGGCGCGCAGTCCCGGCAGCCGGGCCAGGGCCGCGGCAATGATATCCGTGGCTTCGACCGAAGCCATGGGTCAGCCCCGCGAATTTGCGCCCGCCGGCATGCGGACTTCGCGGGCCATGGCGATGAACAGGATGGTGAGTGCGAGATAGCCCACGCCGGTGAGGGTAACGCCGTGCTGCAGGCCGGCTACGGCGATGATCCAGCCGAACAGGAGCGGGCCCAGGACCTGGCCGAGGCGTTCCACGGCATTGGTCAGGCCGATGGCCGTGGACTCGCCGAGATCCCGGGTGATGCGCAGATTGAGGGCGTAGGCGTTCTGCGAGGCAAAGCCGAAGCTGGCCGAAAGCCCGAGCAGGAGCACGGCCAGCGCCGCCGCGGGCAGTCCACCCCATATATAATAAACCAGCATGCCGGCGGCGCCGATAACGCCGGAGAGGACGATGTAGAGCCGTTTCCTGGCGGATTCGTCCACGAGCCTTCCGATGAATGGCGCGATGTAGATGAGGCAGACGCCGTAGATCATGAGGATGCGGCCGATGTCCGACTGGGTGGCGCCGGTGCGTTTCAGGTAGATGGGCAGCAGATAATTGAGGAACCCGATGAGCACCAGGGCCGAGGGCAGGATGCTCAGCATGGCCAGAGCGAAGACGTCGCGGTTGGTCATGAAGCGCAGCAGCCGGCCCGGAGAAAGCCTGGGAGGCGTGGCGGGCTCGGCATCCTCGGATGGGACAGGGAGGATGCGCGAATGGGCCGAACCGCGCAGGAACAGCACTGCGAAGAGGACCACGAGCACGAGTATGGCCGAAGCCGCGTAGAACACGGGACCGTAGCCCATCCGCTGGGCCAGCATGGCGCCGGCCGCGCCGCCGCACAGGCTGCCGGCGTAGACGCCGGCGAACATGTGGGTAATGCCGCGGGCCTTTTCCTCCGGTCCTGTGTTGGCGATGACGAAGCCCTGGGTCGCCATGAGACCGAGGCCGTAGCCCAGGCCCACGAAGCCGCGGGCGGCGATGAATTCCATGGCGGAGCCGGCTGCGCCGGAGAAGAAATAGCCAATGGCGCACAGGACGAGGCCCGCCACAAATGGTTCGAGCCAGCCGCGCTTGTCGATCCAGGGGCCAGACAGCGCGACCATCAGGCCGGCCGTGCCCATCTCCACGGATATGGGCAGACCGAGAACGATGTCCTTGGTTAGCCCGAACATGGGCGCATACAGCTCATCCATGCGCAGGGGGATGAAGGACAGGCTCATGTCGACGGCGAAAAGAAAGAGGAACGCCACCGGCCGGATGACGCCGTAGAGGTCCTGACCGCGCACAGACGGCGCGGCGGCCGCCGGAATCGCGTTGATCGAAAATGGTGCCCCGTCGGAGGCACGGCGGTTCGCGGTCTTGCGTACATAAACCATGAACAGGATGGTCATTTCCACAAGGAACAGGATGGCGATGACGGCAACTGTGCCGGCGTCCAGGATGATTTCGCGGATGGTGCCGGCCAGGGCTGCCTTGGAGAGCCGCACCTGGATGAAGCCCTCTGACACCTCGCCGCTCTCGCTTTCGCGCTCCAGCGGCAGGATAACGGCGAGGTTCCGCTGCGTATTTCGTGCATCTTCGATAGCCCGCGGATCGGCCACGGCGCCGTGGCCGTCGGCAAGGTAGAGCACCCGGCCGTCCACGCTGAGCACGGCAATGTCCTGTACTTCCGGGGTTGCGCGGACAATCCGGGCCAGGGGCTCCTCGATCTTGCGGAGCTTGTCGATATCCACGCCCTTGTTCAGCAGGGTTTCGATATCGCGCTCCACGAAAGTGGTGAGCTGCCGCGCCGTGGTGCGCACTATATCCAGGTATTGTTCACGAAAAAAACGAATGTTGTTGGCGGAGTAGAATATTTGCGCGCCGCCCAGGGCCACGAGCAGGACAATGTAGAGGCGGGCCTTGGAAAACGAGCCGTTCAACTCGATGCGCAGGAAGAGGAATAGGCCCAGAGCGAGGAGCACGGCCGCGCCGGCCATGGAGATGACAAGGACGCGTATGTTTTGCTGGAGCCCCTGCTCGATGTGCTGATCGACCACAGCCGTCGGGAAGGCGAGGGCCAGCGAACCGGCCAAGGCCCCGTCCGGCCCGCGGATGGGCAGGATCACGAAATGCAGTCCGCCATGGGTGCGCACCACGGGCTCGCTGTCCGGGGATTCGGCAAAGGCGCCGGGCGGCAGCGGGCCAGCCAGTTTGTTTAGGTGCGCGCCGGCGTGCTCCTGGTCCAGGCAATGGACCACGACGCCGTCCGGCGTGGCCACGAACGCATCGGAAAGTTCGGGGAGATCCTTGCTCAATCCTTCCAGCACCTTGGACATGCCGTAGAAGGATTCGAGGGTCTTGCCGTAGCGTACCGCGCCTTCGAGCTTCAGGACGAGGTCGTTGCCAGCCACGCGGGCGCTGGAAACGGTGGTCCGGGTGGAGAGGGTGTCGAGCGTTGCAAGGGAAAGCCCGCCATTGAAGGCCTGCGCGAGCACCAGGATGGCGAGCGAGCCGATAAGGAGCTCCAGGCGCAGGAGGAAGGGGGAGTATCGCATGGTTGGGCTCGAAATGGTGGGCCCATCGTATTGTAATTCCCTTCCCTGTCAAGATGGGTATGCGTAAGCGGCGACGGATGACGCCCAGAATTTCGAAGCCGTCTATCCAAGGCCGCAGCACGATGATCTCTCCCTGGTTCAGGAACCGGCCGGCGAGCCCCTGGATGTTGACCTGGTGGGTGACGAGAACGGCGTTGCCGCGTTCTGGATCTTGGCTGGCGAATCCGCTGACGAAGCTGTCCAGCTCGCGCGTCTGGCGGTCCGCGGTTTCCGGGGTTCTGAAAAAGGAATTGAGCATGGGACAGGCTTCCACCTTTGCCAGGTCCAGAAGCTCCGCTGTTTCCATGGTGCGGCACCAGTGGCTGGCGTACACCCGGGACACCTGAATCCCGCGCTGGCGGAACGCCTCGCCCAGAGCGATGGCTTGGCTCCTGCCTTCATCGGACAACAGGCGCTGGCCGGAGCAGTCGCCCAGGATGAAGTCGTCCGGGTCGCCAACGCCCTGAGCCTTGGCGTGGCGCATGAGGACGACGAGGCCGCCGCTTTGCATCTCGCTCCAGATCGTTTCGGCCGGCGCATCCTCCCGCGCCTGAACCGCCAACGCAGCGGCAAGGACCAATGACACAGCCACAACGGCGGCCAGGCCTACGTGGATCATGCGAAGAACAGAACCGTACGGAGATGGGCGCGGCGCGAGGGGCCAAACGTTCAACCCTCCGAGGGCAACGAGGAGTCCACATGCTCCATGAAACCGGCTCTGGAAGCAACACCTTCACCAGCGCCGAAGCCGAAATCCTCGGCATAGGGGCCGTTCTCCATGGAGATCTGCTGGTGGTGGTCAGGGCAATAGAAGCGGTTCACACTGTATGCGCCGCAAATGCGGCATGGATACAACCGGCTGCCCCGCGCCGGAGCGTTGCCGGCGTGCGGAGGAACCGAGTCGCATGGGGGATGGTCAGCGCGTTTCGGTCCATCTGCGGCGTCCAGCACGGCGATGCGGCAGCGTCTGCAGAGATGCCCGGCCCCTGGAATCTTGGAAACACGAGAGGGCATGGTGTAGAAGGATTCGCCGCATTGGGTGCAGATTTTCTTCACAGGCAACTCAGTCATGGGAAAACTCCTCGCTTGTTCACTCAATGTCCGGCCATCGGCCGCTCGGTGGTTCCGGGCTGGGGTCCTTCAGCCTATCCAAGGGCATGCTTTGGGCCAATCGTGCAAAAGGATCGTCCCAGTGCGCGTCGTCGTCCTTTTGGCCGCAGTATTCCGAGCATGATTCCGGGATGATATGTGCATCCATCCAGCCGTTACGCAGCCGCCTCCGGGCAAAGCCCTCAATGGAATCGAGGCGGAAACGGGAAGGTCTGAACGAACGCACGGCGGTGTCTCGAATATGAATAGATAATGTGTGTCGTGTCTCATATCAGATACAATTATTGGGCGGTTTTCCATCGTGCGGCAAACGATCATCAGAATTTTCGAGCGGTGCGCTGACTTTGGGATCGCGCTCAAGCGATTCGGCCAGCTCGGACAAACGTCTGCCGAACAATCCAAAAATGTATGCATTTCCAGCAAGCTGTTGACTGCCGCGAACGGACAGGCCGTCCATGCACTCCTCCAGAAAGACCATGGCGTCAGACAGTTCGTAGAGCTCTACTATGATTGAATTCATGAAACTCCCCTCGCGATGTTGTCGGCTTGATGAATCGAGTAAACGTATTGACGCATATAGGTCATTGCTTCGACAGATGTCAACCGAAGTTCATAAATTTCAATCTCTTGCGTTCGGAGGGCAAATTTCGGAAAATCTTTGCCTTTTTCTGTTCGTCCATCAGGCTACAGGTGCAAGCATAGTATGGCGGCGCTCTGCGCATCAGGGGGAAATGTGACCACCGAAGGTCGGCCGCGTCGTTTCGAAAGGGCGTGCGGAGGTGGCGAGGAAGCGCGGGGGCGAGACGCGGCTTACACGCCGGGTCCGGATAGATTTGCAGGCCGAATCATGAAACCACCTAAAGATTGGAGGCGATCGGACGATGAATGCAGATGCATCCTTGGGGAAAAGCCTCTACCGCCGGATGGTCCGGCTGTGGGGGCTTTTCTTTATTTTCTGGTCATATCCGACCACGCCCAGACCACCCGGCCGATAAGGGCCTTGGTGATGTCGCCGCCGTATTCCGCCTCGAAATCGAAGGTTCGGGGCGGGTGCTCCACGGCGTTGTCCGAGTAGAAGACGATGTTGAGGCCGTGGCGCTTGCGTTCAAAGACCACGCGTTTGACGGACTTGGCGTATTCCGGGCCCGGTTCCTGGACGAGGAAGATGTTGCCGGGGGGCGAAGGCTCGGCATGGATGTCGTTGCGGTCGAGAAGGATGATATCCAGGGGGTTGAGAGTGGGCGCCATGGAGCGCTGATTCTCCCCCACCTCCACGGCCAGCAGGTTGGAGCGGTTGAGCACGGAGCGGTGGTAGCGGTAGACGAGGATCCAGCTTTGAATTTCCGCTGGCCCCATGATGCCGGGGCCGGCGCCGGCCTGTCCCACCAGGGGCACGGCCAGGTAGCGCTCGCTGTCCGCCGGCGGGCCGTCCGTTGCGCTGACCCTCTCGGCGTCTACAAAGCAGACTTCGCGGATGGTGTCCTGGGGCTCGTCCGGCAGCTGCACCGTGGCGCCG
>JBMCLC010000069.1:0-7080 GCA_048614715.1 Oceanidesulfovibrio sp. | reverse complement strand
GGCCGGCCTGCATGTTCTCGCCGAGCACGGCAATGAGGTCCTTGACCTTGTCGGACACGGTCTTGCCGCCGCCGACTTCGTGGTTCAGCCAGCACTCGTCAGTGGGCTGGTGCACCACGCCGTGGTCGGCGCCGCACGCGGGGGGTGCATCCACCACGGACTCGGCCATGGCGTTCAGGGTGTTCTGGAACTGTTCGTTGCGGGCCACGAAATCGGTCTCGCAGAGCAGCTCCACCAGGGCGGCGACCTTGTCGCCTTTCTGCTGCAGGGCGATGAGGCCTTCGCTGGTGGAACGGCCGGCCTTCTTGGCGGCCTTGGACAGGCCCTTCTTGCGGAGTTCCTCGATGGCTTTCTGTTCGTCGCCGTCGGCCTCCTGGAGGGCTTTCTTGCAATCCATCATCCCGGCTCCGGTCTTCTCCCGGAGCTCCTTGACCATTTGGGCGGTGATAGCCATGGCTATGCCTTCTCCTCTTCTTAAGCTTCTTCGGGTTTGGCGGCAGCCTCGCCTTCGGCCTTGGCAGCCGGCGCGCTGGCCTCAGGGGTTTGGGAGGCTTCGGCGGCAATCTCTTCCTCGCGCTTGTTGGCCTCCACCGCAGGCTCCTCCACGCGGGCCACGGCCTCTTCAGGCGCGGGCGCGGGGGTTTCCTTGGTGGACGGGGAAGCCTGGGGCGCCGGAGCCTGGGCCTTTGCGGCGGCTTTCTCGGCGGCGGCTTCTTCCTTCTGCTTGGCGACATCGTCCTTGCGGCGGGCGATTCCTTCCAGGCAGGCGTCGGCAATGTGCGAGACGAAAAGCTTGATGGCGCGGATTGCGTCATCGTTGCCGGGGATGACGTAGTCGATAACGTCTGGATCGCAGTTGGTGTCGACGACGGCCGCGATCGGGATGTTCAGCTTGCGGCATTCCTTGACCGCGATGTCCTCGCGCTTGGGGTCGATGATGAACGCCATGTCGGGCAGGCGCTCCATGTCCTTGATGCCGCCGAGTACGGCGTTGAGCTTCTCGGCCTCACGGGAGAAGGTCAGGGCCTCCTTCTTGGTGAAGCGGCTGATGGAGCCGTCCTCGAACATGGCCTCGATCTTCTTCAGGCGGTCGATGGACTGGCGGATGGTGGCGAAGTTGGTGAGCGTGCCGCCCATCCAGCGGTTGGTCACGAAGAACATCTCGGCGCGTCTGGCTTCCTTCTCCACGGTTTCCTGGGCTTGGCGCTTGGTGCCGATGAAGATGACGCGGCCGCCGCGGACCACGGTGTCCACAATGGCGTCGTGGGCCACCTGGAACAGCTTGACCGTCTGCTGCAGGTCCACGATGTGGATGCCGTTGCGCGCGCCGAAGATGTAGGGGCGCATCTTGGGGTTCCAGCGGCGGGTCTGGTGACCGAAGTGGACGCCGGTCTCGAGCAGTTGCTTCATGGAAACATAAGCCATTGACTTGACTCCTTTTTTTGGGTTTGCACCGCCATCCCGGCGTGCGTCCCCTCCACCCGCGCGACGCGGGACCCGGGAGGGCTGCCGGGATGTGTGTGATTTTGCAAAAGCAGGGTTAGATACAGAAAACGGACGGCCATTGCAACCCCCTGCCTGCGTGTTTTTGCCGGATGGCGAGGGTTGCGTTACAGAACCACCACCAATGGCACAACAACGGGGTCGCGTTCGAGGATTTTTCGGAAAAAGCGCCGCAGCGATGAGCGGATGCGCTCCTTGAGTTTGGTCTCGTCGCCGGGCGGCGTGTTCTCGAAGATGTCCAGCACTATGCACTTGGCGTCGTCGAGCAGGTGGGAGTAATGCTGCTCGAACACGAATCCCTTGGACTCCACGTTGGGGCCCACGATGATTTCCCAGCTCTCGCCGTCCACCACCATGACCACGATGACCAGGCCCTCGCCGCCCAGAAGCTGGCGCTCCTTGATAACGGTGGCGCCCACGTCGCCCACGCCCTTGCCGTCCACGTAGATCTTGTCCACGGGCGCGTTTTCCTCGAAGCGGATTCTGCCGTCCGGCAGGAAGGTGACGGGCTGGCCGTTCTCCAGCGCCATGCAGCGCTCCGGCGCCACGCCGCAGGTCTGGGCGAGGCGCGCGTGCTTGACCAGGTGGCGGAATTCGCCATGCACGGGCACGAAGAACTTGGGCCGTACCGTCTCCAGCATCAGCCGCAGCTCCTCCTTGAAGGCGTGGCCGGAGGCGTGGATTGAGGCGATGCGCTCGTAGAGCACCTCGGCGCCGAGCCTGTAGAGGTTGTTGATGACGCGGGTGATGGCCCGGACGTTGCCCGGTATGAAGCGCGAGGACAGGATGACAAGGTCGCCCTTCTTGATCTTGAGCTGGCGGTGCTCGCCGGAGGCGATGCGCGTAAGGGCGGAGAGGGGTTCGCCCTGAGAGCCCGTGACCAGGAGCACGCATTCGTCGTCCGGCAGTTCCACGAGCTGGTCCATGTCCACGTACACACCCTCGGCTATGGAGAGAAAACCGAGGCTGCGCGCGGTTTCGATGTTGGCCATGATGGAGCGGCCGCTCACCGCGACCTTGCGGCCGGTCTGCCAGGCCAGGTCGAAGACTTCCTGCATGCGCTGGATGTGGCTGGAGAACAGGGTGATGATGATCCGACCCCGGGCGTCCTTGAAGAGTTCGGACAGGGCGGACATGATCTCGCGCTCGTTGGGCGCGTGGCCTTCGCGTTCCACGTTGGTGGAGTCGGAGAGCAGCAGCATGGCGCCCTCGCGGGAAAACTCGCGGAAGGCGTCCAGGTCGGTGAAGTTGCCGTGCAAGGGGTTGGTGTCGATTTTGAAATCGCCGGTGTGCACGATGCGGCCGGCCGGGGTCTCTATGCCCAGGCCGAAGCCCTGGATGATGGAGTGGCAGACCGGAAAGAAGTTCACGGCCATGTCGCCCAGCTCCACGCGGTCGTGGGGTTGCACCTCGCGCAGCTCCACGAAGCGGTCCAGATTATGCTCGCGCAGCTTGTTTTCCACCAGGGCGAGGGTAAAGGTGGAGCCGTACACCGGGCAGTCTACATAGGGCAGCAACCAGGGCAGGGAGCCGATATGGTCCTCGTGCGCGTGGGTAAGCACTATGCCCTTGAGCTTGTCCTTGTTCTCGAGAATATGGTCGAACCGCGGGATGACCACGTCGATGCCCAGCATGTAGTCGTCCGGGAACATCAGGCCGCAATCCACCACAATCATGTGGTTCTCGCTGGCGATGGTCATGCAGTTCATGCCGATCTCGCCCAGACCCCCCAGGGGGGTAAGCGTGACGGGGCTGGCTGAAGTCATTGTCATACGTCTCCGGTATGTTTGGATGCGAGGTACTGGTATGCCTCGCTCATCATGTCGTGTAGGTCGCTGCTCAGCTGGTCCCGCTGCTTGAGGGTGTAGGCGCCCGGCTCTATGGGGGGCAGCGCGCGGACAAGGACCCGGCGGTTGGAGCCCAGCTTGAACCGGCCAGCCGGCAGCGCCGAACCCGAACCATGGATGACCAGCGGAACGATGGGCGAGCCGGTCTTGATGGCCAGGATGGAGCCGCCGGTCTTGAACTGACCCAGCGTCTCGAGCTGGCGCTGGCGCGTGCCCTCCGGGAAGACGACCGGGCAGAGCCCCTCGGTGGTCCGGTCCGCGGCCACGTTCATGGCTTTCATGGACTCGCGGTTGTTGGACCGGTCTATGGGCACGTGGCCGGCGGCGAGCATGGCCGGACCAAGCAACGGTATCTTGAACAGGCTCTTCTTGGCCACGAAACACAAGGGAAAATGGCGCAGCACGTAGAAGACCAGGAATATGTCGAACTGGCTCTGGTGGTTGGCCATGACCACGAAGGGTCCTTTTGCAGGCAGGGCCGTAAGGTCCGCTTCCACGCGGATACCGGCAACCCACAACGAGAAGGCGCTCCAGTTGCGCTCTACCCATTTGCATAGGGCGCGGTTCTTCAGCACGCCGCCGGCGATGGCGATGAGGCAGAACACGATGGTGGCGGGCACCAGGAGGGCGTAGAACCAAATCGTTCGGATGAGATTCATAGGGTGTTGGAATCGAACCGGCGGTCTCGTTAAGCCGTGCGCTGCCGCATGGCGTTATTCATGTTTGATCGCCTGGGCGATGATGCCTTTCGGGGAAAGCGGATCGGGCGGGTAGGGCGCTGCGAGGACGCCTGCCGCGGGAATCGCCGGACACGTATTACGGAAACAAAAGGTTGAATACCGCAATCCCGGGCAAAAGGAAATGGCGAGCCTTCGGGAGACGAGGACGAAAAAGCCGGCCAGGAATATCCCCGGCCGGCTTGGCTGTCGGTATGGCCACGTTCGAAACGGACTATTCTTCGGCGGCCTGGCTTTCTTGGATGACCTTGTCGGCCACGTGCGGCGGCGCTTCTTCGTAATGGTCGAACTCCATGGCGAAGGTGCCCTGGCCGCCTGTCATGGAGCGCAGGTCCGGGGCGTAGCGCAGGATTTCGCTCATGGGTACGTGGGCCTTTATTTCGGTGATGCCGGCGGCGGAATCGGAGCCGAGCACCTTGCCGCGGCGGCTGGAGAGGTCGCCGATGACGTCGCCCATGTAGCCGTCCGGCACGGAGACAGTAACGAGCATGATGGGCTCAAGCAGCACGGGCTGGGCGGTCTCCATGGCTTTCTTGAAAGCCAGGGAGCCGGCGACCTTGAAGGCCATTTCCGAGGAGTCCACCGAGTGGTAGGAGCCGTCGTACAGGGTGACCTTGAAGTCCACCACCGGGCAGCCGGCGAGATAGCCGCGCTGTGCTGCTTCCTGGATGCCCTTGTCCACGGCCGGTATATACTGGCGCGGGATGGAGCCGCCCACGATGGCGTCCTCGAACATGTAGCCTTCGCCCCGGCTGGTAGGCTCCATGCGGATGAAGCAGTCGCCGAACTGGCCGCGTCCGCCGGACTGCTTCTTGTGCCGGCCCTGCACGTCCGCCTTGCCGCGAATTGTCTCGCGGTAGGGGACCTTGGGCGTCTTCAGTACGATGTCCACCTTGTAGCGGCGCTTGGCGCGCTCCACGGCGGTTTCTATGTGCAGCTGCCCCATGCCGGAAAGGAGCACGTCGCCGGTTTCCTCATCGCGGGACAGCGCCAGGGTGATGTCCTCCACCAGGAGCTTCTGTATGGCCTGGTAGACTTTGTCCTCGTCGCCTTTTTCCTTGGGCGCCAGGGCGTAGGTGATGAGCGTGGGCGTGACTTGCGGCGGTTCGAGGTGGAAGCCGTCCTTCTCGGCCACGAGGGTGTCGCCCGTGGTGGTGGCCTTGAGCTTGGACACGCCGATGATGGCGCCGGGACCCGCGGCCTCCTTGCTCGGATTGTGAGTTTTGCCGGTGATGTGGATGAACTGGCCCACGCGCTCGGACTCGCCCTTGCGGGGATTGGCGTAAGCGTTGTCCGCCTTCAGTTCTCCGGAAAGCACGCGGAAGAGGGTGACCTGCCCGGCAAAGGGGTCGGCCAGGGTTTTGAACGCGAAGGCGGCGACTTTCTCGTCCGGCGAGGAAGCGCGCTCCGTGCCGTCGGCGCCGGTCCAGGGCGCGCGTTCCAGCGGGCTGGGGAAGAGGTCGGCGATGGCGTCCAGCACACGCTGTCCACCCTTGTTTTCCAGGGAGCTGCCAGCGATGATGGGCACGACCTCGCCGTTGAGCACGCCCTTGTGCAAGCCCTTGCGGATGTTCTCGGCAGAGAGTTCGCCCTCTTCGAAGTACACTTCCATGAGCTCTTCGTCACTCTCGGCGATGTTCTCGATGGTGGTCTCGCGCAAGGTCTGGACTTCCTCGGCCAAGTCCGCCGGGATGTCGCCCTTGCTCACGGCGCCGTCTTCGCCAAACATCCAGGCTGTGTTGTCGAGAACGTCCACGATGCCCGTGAAATCGGATTGCCCGCCGATGGGCAGGCCGAGCATGACCGGCTTGATGCCCAGAATGGAGGTGAGTCCGTCCATTACGTTGTTGAAATCGGCGCGGTCTCGATCCATCTTGTTGACGAAAATGAGGGCGGGCAGGCCGGCGTCGCGGACCTGATCCCAGAACTTCTTGGCCAGGGGGCGTACGCCGTCCACGGCGTCCACGGTGAAGACCACGGCGTCCGCTGCCGTGAGCAGGTAGGCCAAGTCGCCCACGAAGTTGTTGTCGCCAGGGACGTCGATAAGGTAATGGCTGCCTCCCTTCCAATCGAAATTGGCGAACGCCGGCTGAACGGAGCCGCCGCGTTTGGTCTCTTCGGGCTCGTAATCGAGGGTGGTGGACCCTTCCTCGATCTTGCCGAGCCTGCTGATGGCTTTCGATTGGAAGAGCAGCATTTCGGCAAGGGACGTCTTGCCGGTTCCTCCCGTGCCGATCAGAGCGTATGTTCTCTGAGTTTCCAAGGATTTGGCCATGTCCTCTCCCTTGTGCTGGTGTGATGTCGCGAAAACAGGGGACGCGTATCGTAGCCGCTGGCCCTGCTCGGATATCGTCCCCTGGAGCGATGATCGAACAGTCATAGGGAGTGGCGAAGAAAGTTGTCAAGCCCTTGTCGCCGTTCTGTCGATATACGGTAACAGTACGGATATTCTAGCGTTCACCATGCCTTGTGTGTGCCGGAACCGGGCATGTCGCGGCCGGCGCGTCATAGGATGCAACAAGTCAAGCGATATGGAGGTGGATCATGGCTCAGGGATGCGAGAACTGTGCATGGCGCAAGCGCTCGGAAGCCTTGCCGAATGGACTGCTGGCCAAGTTGTGGCGGTGGCACACCATATGGTGCCCGGGATGGAAGAAGTATCAGAGAAGCCTTGGGGATAACGAGCAAGACAAGAGGGGCGCATAGGAGGCGGGCTCGATCTGTCTGCTCGGCAAGTCTGGACGGTCCGCCCTGGGTGGCGTCACAGCCTCCGCGCCGGATGCGCCAGGGGAAAAAAAGGCCGAGGCGTCGCCCGACGACGGGTCAAGGGGGGGCTTGGGCGGCATGACGCCGGGCGACGAAACCTCGTAGTGTGGCTAAAACCACGTACACACGAATCTATAGACGTGCGTCTGATGGCGCAACAAAAAAAGAAAGCCGATCCGAATTATCCCCGATGCGTCAGAATTTCGGAATGACTCGGAACGGTCAGC
>JBMCLC010000068.1:0-7151 GCA_048614715.1 Oceanidesulfovibrio sp. | reverse complement strand
TCCGGCGAGCATGGGCCGCGGGCTGAAGAACGTGACGGAGACGCAGGAGCCGAGCACGGTGGTGACGAGGCAGTCCCTGGACGTGACCAGGCATTCGCTGATTTTGAGGTGCTCCAGCGTCAGTCCGGAATCGAGGAGCTTCTTGGGTGTGTCGTCGATGGACCCGAAACGCTGTGAGTATTCCGCATGCGTCACGAGGCCCCCTCGACGGTCCTCTCATTGCGGTACGACCGGATGAGCGCCACGGCGCGGGAGGCCAGGGTCTTGAACTCCGGCTTGGTTATCTGGTCGTCGGCGCCCACGGACAGTCCCTTGTGGCGCTGGTCTTCACGGATGAGCGAGGAAAAAAGGATGACCGGGATGTCCAGGTCCGGATTCTGTTTGACGTTTTTGGTCAGGGAGTAGCCGTCCATGCGTGGCATCTCGATGTCGGAGACGAGGATGTCCACGGGCGAGCCCTCTGATTTGAGCCGGGTGATGGTTTTCAGCGCTTCGTAGCCGTCGTTCGCGGTGGTCACTGCATAGCCGGCCGCCTCGAGATGCTGGCGTATGACGAGGCGCAGGGTGGTGGAGTCGTCAGCGACGAGGGCGGAGAAACCTTCGCCGATGCGTTCCACGCCCTCGCCGACGAAGATGTTCTGCCCTTCCGGGTTGATCTCGGCGAGGGTCTTTTCCAGGTCGAGCATGAGCACGAAGCGGTCATCGAATTCGACGAGTCCGGTGATGCAGTTGGTCTGGAGAGCGGCGATGTAGTGGTTGGGCGGTTTGACCTCGCTCCAGCTGACGCGATGGATCATGGTGACGCCTGAGACGAGAAAGCCTGTGACAACGCCGTTGAATTCGGTAACGAGAATGACCTCGTGCTCGACGCGGATACGCTCCACGCCGAGCCAGACGCCGAGGTCGAGCACAGGAAGCACCTGGCCGCGCAGGGGAACGGTGCCCAGGAAACAAGGATCGACGGCGGATTTTCCGGGTTCCAGGCCGGGGCTCTCGATGACCTCGAGAACCTTGGCCACGTTGACCCCGAAAAAATCACGCACGACCTCGCCGGTCAGTGGGTCGCGCTCGTCGATGAAGAACTCGATGAGATTGAGTTCGTTCGACCCTGTTTCGAGGAGTATGTCGTTGCTGTTCAAGGCGATACGCAGTCCTTCAGAACACGTCTCCCGGCCTAGCTGACGTTGATGACTTCCTTGAGCTCCTTGCCCGCGCGGAAGGACGGCAGCTTTTTCGGAGGCACCTCGACGCTCTGGCCGGTTTTTGGGTTGCGTCCGACATAGCCCTTGTAGCTCTTGATTTTGAACGAGCCGAAGCCGCGGATTTCCACGCGTCCGTCCTCCAGCAGCGCATTGCGCACCGAGTCGAAGAACATTTCGACGAACATGGCGGACTCTTCCACGGGAATGTTGTTTTCCTCGGCCAGTTCCTTGACAAGCTCACTCTTGTTCATAATCCCCCCCGAGCACTCCAAATCGGGTTTGGCAGATTACTCTGCGTGGTTCATACGGAAGCGGGCAACAACGCGAGCATCCCCCAGGCTGCGGGCGAAGTTGCACGGTTTCTCTCCATGCGCGCCCTCAATGCGCATATGTACTCAATAATTGTAACCATATCGAGGAAGCTGCCAAATGACAAGATTATTCATCATCCGTTTTGGGACAAATCTGAACTATATCAGGACAGGGGAGGTTTGGGCAAAGAGATCGCACATTCGAGGCCCTTGCCCGGCACCGGCGTGAGTCCAAGACGCCCGAGGTTCTTGTTCGCCGCCAGCCGCGCAATAGGCAAACCGAATCCCGCCCCCATGGGCGCGCGCGAATGGAACGGTGTGAACAGGATATCCAGCTCCTCGGGACTGGGGGCCTCGCCCGTGTTGAAAAAGACGATCTCGATGTAGCGTTCGTCGCGCGGGTCCGGCCGCGTGGTTATGGTGATGCCGGTTTCGCCGGTCTCGGGAGACGGCTCGATGGTTTCCAGGCCGTCGATGAGCATGTGTTTGAGCGCGGCATGGATGTCCCGGCGGTCAGCATACACCATGCGCTCCTCCGGAGCGACGCTGGCGGTGACGAGAAACGCACCGTTGCTCCGGGATCGCGCGTGCTCCATGGCGGAGTCCAGGGTCTCCCGCACGTCCACTGGCTCGCGCACGGGGTCCTCACGATACAGATCCATGTACTCGCCCACGTCGTTCACGAGTTTTTCCAGCCGTTTGCTCTCCTCCAGGATCGCGCCCAGGGCCGCCATGTCCGGGCTTTCGGGCTCCATGGCCTTCTGCAGCTTGCGGGTGTAGCCGCCGATGATCATGAGCGGGTTGCGCAGCTGGTGGGCTATGCCGCGGATGACCTCGCGGTCGCACTTGGTGGTGGAGTCCAGATAGGCGTCCGTGGCGATGAGCACGCAGAGGTCCAGCAGGCGGTTGGTGACTTCCGCGGCCCTGTCGGCGTGCTCCTCGTCCACCTCCTCGCGCACCGCGCGCAGACAGAATGTCCGCGACAGGGCGTAGGCGAGATTGATGAACCGCTGGTCTATGTTCACGCGCACGTGGATCACGCCGCTCTTCCACAGGTAGTCCAGAAGCTCGTCGGATGGCTCGCCGGAAAAGAGCATTTCAAAGGTGGTGGACCAGTTGTTCTTGATCACCGTGGGCCAGGTCTCGTGCGAGAGGATGGACTTGGTCTCCGGGATGCGGATGAAGTACTCGTAGAGGAACTCGGCGAACTCGTCCTTTCGCGCCACGAGCTGCTCCCTGTATGGTTCCAGCACGGCGTGGGCGTCGTTCTCCAGCCCGAGCTTTTCCCGGAAGAACGCGAGGCGTTCCAAGGGAGCCTGGGATGGTATCTTCACGTCGATTGGTTTGCCTTCCATGGTTATCTTGTCATCGCTCATGGGTTTTTTCGGCTCCTGCAGAGTGGGCGCGGGGAATTCCACGGACACTTCATATCTACCAGAGGGACGATGGGAAAGGAACCCGTCACGTCATCTTCGCTTGCACCTTGCCGGGCGAGACGGTATCCGATGGAACGATACGGAAACGAACGCGTCACCAACATCCAGGGATTCGAACACGATGGAACGGAACATAGAGACGGTGCTTATCGATTTCGGCGGCGTGATCGCCGAGGAGGGGTTCATGCAGGGCCTGCGGGCCATGGCCGCCGAGCAGGGGCTCGACCCGGACGCAGTCTTCAATGAGGCCGTGGAGATCATGTACACGTGCGGCTATCTCGTGGGGCAGGCGCCGGAAAGCGTATTCTGGGACGAGCTCGAAAAGCGCACAACGCTGAACGGGGACGTGGACGCCAAGCGCCGGAGCATTCTGTCCCGCTTTCTCATCCGGTCCCGGATGCTGGAGATAGTGGCCATGCTCAGCGCCCAGGGGCGGAAGATCGCCATCCTGAGCGACCAGACCGACTGGCTCGACACCCTCAACGAGAAACACGACGTGTTCCCGTATTTCCACCGGGTATTCAACTCGTACCATGAAGGATTGCACAAACGGCAGCCCGAGTTCTTCCACCTTGCGCTGGGGGAGCTGGGTGCTACTCCGGCCGAAACGCTGTTCATAGACGACTCCACGCGGCACGCGACTCTCGCGCGAAAGCTCGGGCTCAACGTCATCCACTTCGAGTCCGTCCCGCAGTTCGAGAGGGAGCTGGGCGCAATGTGCCCGGACATGAAGCCGCTACTGGAGCAGGCGCCGTATTGCCGTCCTTGACACGGGCCTGATACGGGGCTAACAATCGTCGCAGCCATGTACGCAGATATTCGCCATACCACCCTCCGTCATTCCCGGGCCGGGAAGCGCGCCATGGCCGACGGCCTAGCCCTCCTCCTATGGGGGCTTTCCTAGTCCAGCCCCTACGATCAACGCATCCCTCATAACAAGGGCGCATTGCGGCGCCCTCGGCACGCGCATATTCCATGAGCGCACACGCACCCGTCCATGCATGCATCCTCAGGATGGCGGCGGCGCGCAGCATACGTGAATCAGCAAGCAGCACCTCAGGAGGGTCAGACCATGTCCGACCGCGTCATCATATTCGACACCACCCTGCGCGACGGGGAACAGTCCCCCGGCGCGACCATGAACCATAAAGAGAAGATTCGCCTGGCACGGCAGCTGGAAAACCTCGGCGTGGACGTCATCGAGGCCGGCTTCCCGGCTTCGAGCCAGGGAGACTTCGAAGCCGTGCGGGAAATCGCCAACACGGTAAAGAACTGCCAGGTCGCCGGCCTGTGCCGGGCAATGCCCTCGGACATCGACCGAGTCTGGGAGGCCATCAAGGACGGTGCGCATCCGCGCATCCACACCTTTCTCGCCACCTCGCCCCTGCATATGGAGCACAAGCTGGGCAAGACGCCCGAGCAGGTCTTCGAGATGGCGGTTGCCGGCGTGAAGCACGCCCGCCAGTACACGGAAAACGTGGAATTCTCGGCCGAGGACGCCTCGCGCTCCGACCGGGAGTTCCTGGCCCGCGTGCTGGAGGCGGTCATCGACGCGGGCGCGACTACGGTGAACATTCCCGACACCGTGGGCTACGCCATGCCCGATGAGTTCTCGGACCTCATCCGCTATCTCATGGAGACCGTGCCCAACAGCGACAAGGCCGTGTTCAGCGTGCACTGCCACAACGACCTGGGCCTGGGCGTGGCCAACACCCTGGCGGCCATCCGCGCAGGCGCGCGGCAGGCCGAGGTCACGCTTTCCGGCATCGGCGAGCGCGCCGGCAACGCCGCGCTGGAAGAGCTGGTCATGGTGCTGCAGACCCGCGAGCCTTACTTCGGTCTGACCACCAACGTGAAAAGCGAGCAGCTCTTCCCCTCGTGCCGGCTGCTCTCCATGATCATCGGCCAGGCCATTCCGCCGTACAAGGCCATCATCGGCACCAACGCCTTCGCCCACGAGTCCGGCATCCATCAGCACGGCATGCTCAAGGACCGCCGCACCTACGAGATCATGACGCCCGAGTCCATTGGCAGGGAAAAGACGGAGCTCGTGCTGGGCAAGCACTCCGGACGCCACGCCCTCAAGTCCAAACTGGACGAACTGGGCTTCCATCTGGACGATGAAGCCATGGTCCAGGTCTTCGAGGCGGTCAAGGAGCTTGCGGACAAGAAGGAGCGCGTTTACGACGAGGATATCGAGGCCGTGGTCCTGGAGCGCATCTACCGTCTTCCGGACAAGTACCGACTCACCAACCTGTCCGTGCTTGCAGGCACCATCCCGCCCTCGGCGGCAGTGGTCCTGGAGGTGGACGGCGCGGAGCAGCGCGAGGCCACGTTCGGCGTGGGACCCGTGGACGCCACGTTCAACGCAATCGACAAGGTGACGGGCCGTAGCCCCGAACTCCTGAGCTATACGGTCAACGCCATTACGGGCGGCGCCGACGCCCAGGGCGAGGTGACCGTCCGCATTCGGGATAAAGGCTGCGCCGCTGTGGGCCGCGGCGCCGATCCGGATATCATAGTAGCCACGGCCAAGGCGTATCTGAACGCCATGAACCGGTTGGCCAAGAAGGAGGAGGACAAGGAATGCGCCGTACGTTGACCGAAAAACTGCTCGCCACGCACGCGGTGTCCGGCGAGGCGAAGACGGGCTCCATCGTCCAGTGCCGGGTGGATCTCGCCCTCGCCAACGACATCACCGCGCCGCTGGCGGTCAAGAGCTTCCGCGCCATGGGCGCTACACAGGTGTTCGACAGGAACAGGGTCGCCCTGGTCATGGACCACTTCACTCCGAATCGCGACATCGCCTCGGCCGAGCAGGTCCGCGGCGTGCGCGAGTTCGCGCGCGAGATGGGCGTGGTCCATTACTACGAGGGCGGCGACTGCGGCGTGGAGCACGCGCTGCTGCCCGAACTGGGCCTGGTGGGCCCGGGCGACGTGGTCGTGGGCGCGGACAGCCACACCTGCACGTACGGCGCCCTCGGCGCGTTCGCCACGGGCATGGGCTCCACGGACGTGGCCGGCGCCATGGTCCTGGGCGAGACGTGGTTCAAGGTGCCCGGCGCCATCCGCGTGACCATCACGGGCGAGCTCGGTCCGTGGGTGGGCGCCAAGGACCTCATCCTGAGGCTCATCGGCGAGATCGGCGTGGCTGGCGCGCGCTACCGCAGCCTGGAGTTCGACGGCCCCGTGGTGGACGGCCTTTCCGTGGAAGGCCGCATGACCATGGCCAACATGGCCATCGAGGCGGGCGGCAAGGCCGGCCTGTTTGCAGCCGACGACAAGACCCTGGCCTACTGCGCGGCGCACAACCGCCCGAATGCCGAGAAGATCGCCGCGGACGAGGGCGCGGAGTACGAGCGCGAGGTGGCCATCGACGTGACCGGCATGAGCCCCCGAGTGGCCGTACCCCACCTGCCGGAGAACGTGAAGGGCGTGGAAGAGTGCAAAGGCACCGAGATCCACCAGGTGGTCATCGGCTCCTGCACCAACGGCCGCATAGAGGATCTGCGCGAGGCAGCCACCGTGCTGGGCGGCCGCAAGGTCTCCCGCAACGTGCGCGCCATCGTCCTGCCGGCCACCCCGAAAATCTGGCGGCAGGCCATGGATGAAGGCCTCTTCTCCGTGTTCATGGATGCCGGCTGCGTGGTGGGACCGCCCACCTGCGGACCCTGCCTGGGCGGCCACATGGGCATTCTCGGCAAGGGAGAACGCGCCGTGGCCACCACGAACCGCAACTTCAAGGGACGCATGGGCCACCTGGAGAGCGAGGTCTACCTCGCCGGGCCCGCCGTGGCCGCAGCCTCCGCCGTGGCCGGCGAGATCGTCCACCCAGACGCCCTGTAACCGGGCCTGCAAGGAGAGCACACCATGACCGCACCAATTCGCGGCACGGCCCATACGCTGGGCGACCATATAGACACCGACGCGATAATCCCGGCCACCTATCTCGTCTCCACCGATCCCGTGGAGCTGGGCAGGTACTGCATGGCCGGCATGGACCCGGACTGGATCAACCATGTGCAGGAAGGAGACATCATCGTGGCCGGCGAGAACTTCGGCTGCGGCTCCTCGCGCGAGCACGCCCCGCTGGCCATCCTCGGCGCGGGCATCAAGGTGGTCATCGCCAAGAGCTTTGCGCGCATCTTCTACCGTAACGGCTTCAACATGGGCCTCACCTTGCTGGAGGTCGGCGCGGCAGC
>JBMCLC010000067.1:0-7163 GCA_048614715.1 Oceanidesulfovibrio sp. | reverse complement strand
GTACGCCTGCAGGCCGTCGATCGGCGCGAGGCGTCCGGAATCCATGGCCTGGCGTATGGTTTTCGCAGCGTCGCTCAGGGGCGGTTCGTTGCGGCACGCTACTTCGAGCAGGTTGTGGAACAGTTCCGTGGCTCCGGACGCGTCCAGCCGGAACAACTCGCGAGGCAGGAGGGGAGCGCCCTGGTTGCGGCGTATCGGTTCGGCCAGCTCGACCGGATCCGGCTCGGTCACCCGGACCTTCTCCCGTGCGTCGAGCTGCATGGCAGCCACCTGTTCGAGGAGGTCGAGCAAAGGGGCGGGCACGTGTTCTTTTTTGCGCAGCTTCTTGAACTTGTCACTGGTAAGGCGTCGCTCTTTTTCTATATCCATTTGGTATCCTGTGTTTTTAAGTTTCCGCGCCATGGCGGCAGCGTGGCTGCGTGCCTGGCGGACATGCCAATATATAATGGTTCCAATTACAGTATATATGTATGTCCGGCAGGAAAGGAAGGTCAACGGGACAATGAGGGCCACTGCCTCACGTTTGCGCAGCAGTGCAAGTCGCGCCGGGAAAAGCCCGCAGGCGCGAAACAAACTCTGGAAGGGAGGATATGTCAGTTCGGGCGGGCGACGAACGCCCGCGGCGGCGGGAAGCCGTCCATGGGCAGGGTGTCCATCTCCACGACGGAACCCTTTGCCTCGCCGGACACAAGGGTGTAGAAGGCCATGCGGCGCAGTCCCTTGTCCACACCGACGATGCGGCCGGTGACGTCCGCCGGAAGCAGGGCGGCGATTTCCCGGGCGAGCTCCTCGATCGTACCGCTCTCGAACCGTTCCATGGAAAAGTCGAGTTGGAGCGAGTCGCCGTAGCCCCAGAAGTCGAGGTGCACGGCGCCGCTCGCCAGGAGCATGTCCTGAAGCTCGACCATGAGTTCCTGCTCCACCTCGTGGAGCTCGTGGTAGGAGATTTCCATGCTGTACTGGAGCGCAACGTAGACGCGGCAATTGTTTTGAGCCATGGCTATATCCACGCATGTCAGAAGGTTGCCGGATTTTACCAATGTCTACATATTCTCTATATCAGCCGATGCAGAGCGTCAACGCGCCCGGAGCGGGCATGTTGCCCGGGCGGCCCGATGGCGAGGTCGTGGGGCTTTCGCCCGTCGCGTACACCTGATACCCATGCACGCGATGGACGCCAAACGAATCATACCGCACGACCGGAGTGCCGGGAATGTCCGGCGCCGGCTTGTGGTCCTCGGCCTGGACGGGCTCGGAATGGCCATGGCCAGGCGCCTGGCCGCGCTGCCCGGTTTCGGGAACCTAGACCGTCTTGCGAAGACGGCCCGGACCATGGACGCCGAACTGCCCGAGCTTTCCCCTGTCAACTGGACCTCCTTCGCCACCGCCGCCGGCCCCGGAACCCATGGCGTGTACGGTTTTACCCGCATTGACGCGAGGAGCTACGAGATTTCCGTGGGAGACGCCCGGCAGGTGCAATCGCCCACCATATTCGACCGACTCGGCGGACGCGGGCTCGTCTCCCGGGTCGTCAACCTGCCCCACGCCTGGCCGGCCAAGGCCATACACGGCTCCCTCGTGGCGGGATTCGTGGCGCCGGATCTGGAGCGGGCCGTACACCCGCCGTCCCTGGCCGCCATATTGGCGGAGGAAGGCTATCTGATCGAGGCGGACACCACCCGCGGCGCGGACGATCTTGATTATCTGCTGGCCCAGCTCCGCAAGACACTGGCATGTCGTACGCGGCTGCTGGAGCGGTTCTGGCATGGCCTGGACTGGGATCTGTTCGTCTTCGTACTCACGGAGACAGACCGGCTCTTCCATTTTTTCCATCCGGCCGTGGAAGAGCAAGACCATCCGCTCCACGGCGCGTGCATCGAGCTGCTGCGCGAGTGGGACCGCGCCATCGGCCTCGTGCTCGAGCGGTATGACGCATTGCCCCAGCCCAAGCGGCTGCTCGCCCTGGCCGACCACGGCTTCGCCACCCTGGACGTGGAGTGCGACATGAACGCCTGGCTGCGCGAGCACGGCTGGCTGGACACGGAACCGGCCGGCCCGAATTTCGAGCTGGACGGTTCCTGCATTCTGCCGACCGCCAAGGCGTTTGCCCTGGACCCGGCCCGCATTTACATGAACCGTGCGAGCCGCTTCGCGCGGGGCTCCCTGAGCGACGCAGAAGCAGACCGCCTGGCGGGCGAGATCGCCGAAGCGCTCGGCCACTTGACCTGGCGCGGTGAGCCGGTCATGGAACGGGTGTGCCGCGGCGCAGACCTTTATGTCGGACCGGCGGCGGACCGCGCGCCGGATCTTGTCTGCGTGCCGCGTGTCGGCGTGGACCTCAAGGCCAAGTTCGACAGGCCGCACGTATTCGCATGGTACGGCCGTACCGGCATGCACACGGCGCACGACGTCTTTTTCCACGATTCCCACGGCGCAGCGCCGGAGCGGGTGCGCGACGTGGGCCGGGAGGTCCTGCGCTGGTGGGGCATACCCATGGACGGACCCGACTCAGCCGCCGACCATGCGGTGGTCTCCCCAATCCTCTAGCCTGAACCATTTTCAATGACACGAGATTACAGTTCCTCGCTCAACCCCAGCCAGCTCCAGGCCGTATACGCCACCGAAGGGCCCGTGCTGGTAATTGCCGGCGCCGGCTCCGGCAAGACGCGCACCATCGTCTATCGCCTGGCGCATCTTGTGGAGCAGGGCGTGAGCCCGTCCTCCATCCTGCTGCTCACCTTCACCCGCAAGGCCAGCCAGGAGATGCTCCAGCGCGCCTCGGATCTTTTGGGCGAAGGCCGCGGCCTTGGACGCGTCCAGGGCGGCACTTTCCACGCTTTTGCCTACGGCATGCTGCGACGGCACACGCCCCCGGGCTGGCCGGACAGGCTCACGGTCATCGACCGCTCGGACGCCGAATCGCTCATCAAGGAGGCCAAAGCCGAACTGGGCTTCGGCAAGGGAGACCGCTCCTTTCCCAAGGCATCCACTATTCTGGACAACGTGAGCAAGTCGCGGAACAAGGAACAGCATCTGCGTGACATCCTTTCCAGCGAATCCTTCCACCTGCTTCCGTTTGTGGACGAAATCGAGACTCTGGCGGACGCTTACGATCGCAAGAAGCGCTCCTGCGGCATGCTGGATTACGATGATCTGCTCTTCGCCCTGGAGACGCTGCTGCGCTCGGACGAGGAGCTGCTAGCCCATGTGCGCAAGCAGTTCGAGCACGTCATGGTGGACGAATACCAGGACACCAACCTGGTGCAGGCCCGGCTCGTGGAGCTCATTGCCGGCACGGACGGCAACGTCATGGCCGTGGGCGACGACGCCCAGTCCATCTACTCCTTCCGCGGGGCCAACGTACAGAACATCCTGAGCTTTCCGCAGGTGTTTCCTGGGGCGAGAACCATCCGGCTGGAGCGCAACTATCGCTCCACACAGCCCATCCTCGCCTTCACCAACCAGATCCTGTCGCAGTCGCCGCTGCTCTACGAGAAAAAACTCTGGACAGAGGACACGGGCGGCCCCACCCCGCAGATCGTACGGCCGCTCTCCGATCTTTCCCAGGCCCGGCTTGTGGCCGGCAAGATCGTGGAATTGCTCAAGGAGCATCCGCCCGGAGAGGTCGCGGTGCTGTTCCGTGCCGGGTACCAGTCCTACCACCTGGAGGTGGAGCTCAATAAACTGGGCATCCGCTTCGCCAAATACGGCGGACTCAAATACACGGAGGCCGCGCACATCAAGGACGTGCTGAGTTTCGTGCGCATCCTGCGCAATCCATCGGACACTCCTTCGTGGCACCGGGTGCTCGCGCCCATCCAGGGCGTTGGACCCAAGACATCGGCCAAACTCGTCACCTCGCTGCTTTCCGGGGATCGGGAATACGTGGATTCTTGGCGCAAGAAACGGCCCGAGCTCGACGCGCTGCTCGGATTCCTCGATGAACTGCGGTCCAGGGACTACTCGCCGGGCACGCTGCTGGAACGCATCGTGGAGTTCTACACGCCGCAATTGGAGGAGCGCTACCCGGACGACTACCCCCGCCGGGAAGCCGGGTTGGAGGAACTGCTGCAGATCGCGGCCGGATACTCCGAGCTCGATCTCTTTCTGGCGGACCTCAGCCTGGAAAACCCGGAACCTCGCGGCGGCGAGCGCGAGGACGTGGTGACGCTCTCCACCATCCATTCGTCCAAGGGGCTGGAGTGGGAAGCGGTGTGCATCATCGACCTCATCGAGGACCGGTTCCCATCCCGCCACGCCATGAACCGGGTGGAAGATTTCGAGGAGGAGCGGCGGCTGCTCTACGTGGCCTGCACGCGCGCCCGGCAGTACCTCGCCCTGTTCGTGCCCAAGGCGGTCTACTACCGGGGCAAGGAAATCACCGAGCCGGCCACGGCCTCCCCTTTCGTGCGGGAGATTTCTGGCGAGTTCTACGAGGAATGGCAGGAGAACTACTCGGGCGGACTCTCCATGGCCAAGGGCGCGCCGGAGCACCGCCGTCCGCCTTCGGCCCTGAATCCGCCGGCCGTAGGCCGCTGCGCCGGAGGGAGCGGCCCTGCCCCGGCCAGGCCAGCGCCTGTCCCGCGGCCGGACCCGGGCAGGATGGGTTTTTGCAACCACAAGGTGTTCGGGCGGGGCAAGATCGTGGCCGTTATCCCGCCGGACAAGTACCGAGTGAATTTCCCCGGCTTCGGTCTCAAGGTCATCCTCGCGCAGTATCTGGAACTCGAAGGCGAAACGCCATGAATCGTCGCACAGGGGCGGGCGAGCTTGCCAATCCCGGTGCCGTGGGCTAGATTCCGAGCGCTTCCGGAACGCCGCCAAAAGCACAGGGGATCAAGCAATGTCGACGCTCATCACGATCATGTATGTCGGCCTCGGCTTTATTTACGCCGCCGTGTATTACAGTCTGTTCGTGGTCATCATCCGCTATTTCGACACGGCGCAGCCCGTAGATGTCGGCAACTGGGTAACCTGGGGGCTGTTCATCGCCATTCCCGCGCTCATCGCCTCGGTGGCCGAAAAGCTGCTGAACATCTTCGATCTGCGCGAGCACGAGAGCCTGCTGGACACCGACCCCATCACGGGCATCATCGAGGTGGTCTCCCAGGGCATCCCCGCTTTCTTCCGCGGGACCATCTGGGCCGTGGGGCTGCTCATAGTCAACGGCATCGCCATGTTGCTGCTTGCAGACTTCAACATGGTCCGTGACATCGCCACAGGACTGGGGATGCCCCTGTAGCCGGGGCTGGATCCGATTCACGACGATGCCCGGATCGAGCCGCGACCACACGCTCCGCCGCGCCATGGGAGGCGCGCCGGGGGCCTGCGAAACCGAGGACGATTTCTTCCGCTATCTGGATACGTTCTTCGTGCGGGACCATCCGAGCGTGGAGCTGGGCCGCGGCGACGACTGCGCCGTGCTCCGCCTGCCGGACAGAAGCTGCTTCACCACGGACCTTTTCCTGGAGGATGTCCACTTCCGCACGCGTTACTTTACTGCCCGGGAGCTGGGCCACAAGTCCCTGGCCGTCAATCTGAGCGACCTGGCCGGCATGGGCGTGCGGCCGACGGGTTTTTTGCTGGACCTCATCGCGCCCAAGAACCGGTCCCTGGAGGCCGCTTTCTGGGACGACTTCTTCCAGGCCATGGCGGACCTTGCCGGGAGCGCTGGCGCCGTGCTCGCTGGCGGCGATCTGAGCGCCGGACCGTGCCTGGGCATGGCCATCACGGCCTGGGGCGCGCCGGATTCGGGCGGCGCCATCCTCACCCGCGGGCCTGTGGCTCCGGGCGACGTCATCTTTGTTGTGGGTGAATACGGCCTGGCGCGAACCGGCCTTGCCCGTCTGGAGTCCGAGGGGCGGGAGGCGGAAGCGCGCTTCCCGGCAGCCGTGGCGGCGCACTGCGCGCCCACGCCGCAAATCGAGGCCGGGCTCGCCCTGTCGCGGGTGGCCGGCGCTGAAGGCGGAGTCTCCGGACTCATGGACCTTTCCGACGGAATTGCCCGCGATCTGCCGCGGCTTCTGGGGTTCCAGTACGGCGCGGCTCTGGACATCGGGGCAGGATCGCTCCATGCCGAGATACGCTCGCATGTCCGGGAGACAGGCGAGGACCCGGTGGAATTCGCCGTGCTCGGAGGCGAGGACTATGCGCTGCTCGGAGCCGCAAAACCCGGCGCGGTGAGCCGCCTCGAAGACGAGGTCCCGGACTTCCGCGTGATCGGCCAGGTCGTGGAGAACACGGGCTTGACCGTGAATGGCAATCATTTTACGCATTCCGGATTCGACCACTTCGGCGGCTAGCGCCCTCGGCTCCGCTTAGAGATAACGTTCACCATTACCGTGCCCTACGAAAAAATATTCAGAAAAGCCGTTGCCTCGCACCATTTCACGGACAGTGAATTCCGGGCGCTGCTCGACCCGAACCCCGCGCGTCTGCCCGAGATGTTCGGATACGCCAAACGGCTGCGAGAACGCGCTTTCGGCCGTCGAATCGGCCTGTGCTCCATCGTTTCCGCCAAGAGCGGCCGCTGTAGTGAAGACTGCGCCTTCTGCGCGCAATCCATGTTCCACGATACCGACGCGCCGGAATACGATTTCGTGGAGCCTGGCGTGGTGGCCGAGGCGGCGCGACAGGCCGCGATGAGCGGCTCGTCGCGATTCAGCATCGTGGCCAGCGGGTTTTCCCCGGACCCCAAGGAATTCGAAGCGCTCAAGGAATCCGTACGCGCGGCCAGGGAAGCAGGACTCGCCGTGGACGTCTCCGTAGGCTGTCTGGACGTGCGGGAGGTTCGGGAGCTCAGGGAGGCTGGCGTTTCCGGGGTCCACCATAATCTGGAGACGGGGCCTGCCTTTTTTCCGTCCATCTGCACCACCCACGACTACGAGGACGACCTGAAGGCCTTGCGAATGGCCAAGGATGGCGGCGCCTACGTGTGCAGCGGCGGCGTGTTCGGGCTGGGAGAAAGCTGGGAAGATCGCCTGGACCTCGCCATCACCCTTCGCGCCGTCAATGTGGATTCCGTGCCCATCAATTTCCTCATGCCCGTGCCAGGCACGCCCATGGAGAACCGGCCCCTGCTCTCGCAGGAAGAGGCCTTGCCCATCGTAGCGTTGTTCCGCTTCATTCTGCCCAAGGCACAGCTGCGCGTGGCGGGCGGACGG
>JBMCLC010000066.1:0-7181 GCA_048614715.1 Oceanidesulfovibrio sp. | reverse complement strand
CGAAACGCACGAGGTAGGCCAGGCCATACGCCATGGCGGCGAGCAGGACGTCCGTGGCGACGAGCAGGACGGCGATTCGGTTTCTGGCTGGCGGCATTTGCGGTGGTGGTCCTTTCCAGGGGCTAACCCCCCGCCACATGTAACAGAAGAGCCCGCCGGTGTGAACGTCCGGCGGGCTCGGAAAGTGGAGCGGCCCGTACATCTGGTCGGGCCGCTTTCTGTATCGTGGGTGCGCGTTCGTGCGATTCAGCTTGGCGCACAACTTTTTCCTGAAACAATTGCAAATTGTTTCAGATGTATGCGCGCACGTAACTAAGCCGCGCTGAGCGCCTGGTACAGGATCACGGCCAGGACGAAACCCATAACCGTGGAGTAGGCCGTGGAGAATATGGCCCAGCCCCAGTTGGTTTCACGCGCTATGGTGACCACGGTGACGAAGCACGGCGCGTAGATGAGCACGAAGATCATCAAGGCCACGGCCGTGGCCACGGTGAAGTTGGGGTCGGCCTTGAGCCGTTCGCCCAACGATTCCGATCCCTCTGGGTCCACCTCACCCAGGGAATAGGACGTGCCCAGGGTGGAGATGACGACCTCCTTGGCCGCGAAACCGCCCACTAGCGCGATGTTCAGCCGCCAGTCGAAACCGGCCCATTGGGTGATGGGCTCCAGGGCGGTGCCGATACGGCCGGCAAAGGAGTGACGCAGCTCGGCCTCGGCCTGCTCGTTGGCGGCCTCTTCCAGCGAGGATGCGACGAGCTCCGCGGTGTCCTCCTCGGAGAGTCCCTGCGCCTGGGCCGTCGCCAGGGCCTCGGTTTGAACGGTCTCGGCCATGGTTTCGTATTGCGCGGCTTCCTCCTGGGGCAGGGAGGGGAAGGTCATCAGAGCCCAAAGCAGAACCGAGATGGCGAGAATCACCGTTCCGGCCTTTTTGATGTACTGCCAGGTGCGCTCCCAGGTGTGAATGAGCAGACCGCGCAGGGTGGGCAGGCGGTACGGGGGCAGTTCCAGCACGAAGGGCGTGGAGGGTCCGCGCACCAGGGTGCAGCGCAACAGCTTGGAAGTGAGCAGGGCCATGGTCCAGCCGGCCATGGAGACGAGGAACAGCGCCAGGGCCTGGTGGGTGGGGAAGAACACGCCCACCAGCAGGATGAACACGGGCAGCTTGGCGCCACAGGTCATGAACGGCGCGGTGAGCACCGTGGCGATCTTCTCCTTGGGGCTGCGTAGCGTCCGCGCGGCCATCACGCCCGGCACGGCGCAGCCGCCGGCGATGCCGCCGGAGATGATGAAGGGCATGACCGACGAGCCGTGCAGGCCGAAGAAATTGAAGACCTTGTCCAGCATGTAGGCCACACGCGCCATGTAGCCGGAGTCCTCCAGGAAGGAGATGCAGAAGAACATGATCATGATGAGCGGCACGAAGCCGAGCACGCCGCCTACGCCGTCGATGATTCCCGAGACCACGAGTGATTGCAGCAGCCCGTCCGGGAGCACGGACGCGGCGGTGTCGTGCAGGAAGCCGAAGAACGTCTCCACCCATCCCATCGGGATTTCGCCCAGGACGAACGTGAAGTTGTAGATGGCGAAAAGCACGGCGACCATGATGATCGGCCCCACCAGCCGCTGGGCAAGGACCTTGTCCAGCTTGTCCGAGAGCATGATGCGCTCGGTGCGGTCCTCGCGACCGAGCACGCCCTGTTTGAGAATGGAGGAGATGAAGCCGTAGCGGTAGTCGGCGATGATCGCCTCGGGGTCCATGTTCAGGGTAGCGCGGCAGTGCTCCGCCACGCGCCCGGCCAGATCCTCGAGAATATTGGCCACGTTGCCGGCCCTGCGCCCCTGCTCGAGCACGGCGTCGTCCCGCTCCAGATATTTGATAGCGGTCCAGCGGGCGGGGTAGCGGTCGGTGAGGAACGATTCACGCTCGATGGCCTGGACCATTTCAACAATCACTGGGTCGAGGTCCGGCCCGTAGGATATGGTCAGGGGCCTCCAGTCGCCGCTCGTGTTCTCGCGGGCGTATTGGCCGGCAGTGGCCAGCAGTTTGTCCACACCCGCGCCCGAGCGGGCGACTGTTTCCTCCACGGGCAGACCCAGAAGGCTGGACAGCTTCTCGGAATCGATAATCCAGCCGCGGGCGCGCGCCTCGTCCATCATGTTCAGGGCCAGAAGCACCGGAGCGCCAAGTTCCAGCAGCTGGACCGTGAGATAGAGGTTTCGCTCCAGGGCGCCGGCATTGAGCACGTGGATGACGGCGTCAGGCCGCTCGTCGGCAAGAAACTCGCGGGCGACGACCTCTTCCTGGGAATAGGCGGTGAGGGAGTAGGTTCCCGGCAGGTCCACGAGGTGGAGCTTGTGGTCGCCGCAGGTAATGCAGCCTTCCTTGCGCTCCACGGTGATGCCCGGGTAGTTGCCCACATGCTGGCGGGCGCCTGTTATGGCGTTGAAAAGCGTTGTCTTGCCGGCGTTGGGGTTGCCGGCCAGGGCTATGACAAGCGGTTTCCCGCCCTGCTTCCTGGTGACCATGTTCTGACTCCGAATATATTGGTTCGAACGCCGCCGCGATCAGCCGATGTCGGCGCGTCCGGTTGCAGGTGGCTCGCTTATTCGACTGGCTGCACAAAGATGTGGTCGGCCTCGTTGTTGCGCAGGGTCAAGGTGAAGCCCTTGAGGCGCAACGCCACGGGGTCCTTGAGCGGCGCGCGGCCGACAACCTCGATCTCGGCGCCGGGGATCAGGCCCATATCGCGGATGCGGCGGCCAAGCTCGCCATGGGCCTCCACACGGCGCACCTGGGCTTTCGTGCCATGGGAGAGGCGCCGCAAACATATTACCTTAGACATTTCTCCATACCTCCGCAGAATACGTGGTCAGTGTACCGACACTGCTATGTGTCCGCCTGGCGGGGTAAGTCCGCGCAGGCGAGGCGCTTTTTCAGAATACGGAAAAGGGGTTCCGAAAGACGGCTAATCGAGGCGGGGCGGGGGGAGGTTCCGCGTGAGGGGTGCTTCATCAGTGGCTTCGAGGGAATCATGGCTGTTCGCCACGGTTTCCGGCAGAACGCATAAAATCCTCTCAGCTTCCTTATGGCCGAGAATGATGGAGCTGCCGCGCACGATGAACCGCGCGGATCCGGGGCCGGGCGACTCGATGGTCACCGGCGTGCCCGGCGTAAGCCCCATGGCGTAGAGCCGGCAAGCGAGGGGGCCTCGCTCTATGCGGTCCACGACTATCGTGTCACCGGCGCGGAACGCTGTGAGCGGCGCTGCGTCCGCGCGCTGCGATCCCTGGGAACGCTGGCAGCATGGGTGTCCGCAACCGCGGGTGCGGCGTCGGCGGAACCGTTTGCGACTGGCGTGGGCCGGGGCTTCGCCCTCAGAATCGGGCGCGTCCGCGAGGAAATATCGGAACATGCTCATCAGGATTTGAAAATAGTCCTGTTGAGAATGATTGTCAAGCGCTTTGGTCGGAATAGCCGCCTCGCAAGGCGCAGTCATTGGGCAGGAAGTCTCCAATGCCTTGTGCGCATTGGGGGTTCTTGGCCGAACTGACAGGACGCCGGGTGTCCCGTTGCCGCCATCTGCTGTATACTGGCATAGTGGGGCAATGAACAGAGGCGACGACACGGAATCGATCACGGGTCTGCTTGCCGTGGATGTGGGCCTGTCCACCGGGTTCGCACGCTTCGATGGTCGCGGCAGGCTCGTGTGGCACGGCTCCCACAACTTTGGTTCCGCCGCGCGGCACAAACGCGGCGTGGTCCACATTCTGGAGCGCGCAGGCGCCGTGGATTGGCTGGCCCTGGAAGGCGGTGGGCCGTTGCTGCGACACTGGGAGAACGAGGCGCGCCGCCGGGGAATCGAGGTGCTGCCCTACAGCGCCGAGGAATGGCGTATGGAGCTGTTCCCTGCACGGGAGCGAACGGACGGCGGACGGGCCAAGGAGTACGCGCGCAGTGTCGCGGATCGGCTCATCGCCAGGGACGGCTCCGCCGGACCGCGGGAGACGCGGTTCGACGCGGCCGAGGCCATCTGCCTGGGCGTGGCGGCTTGCCTGGCCACGGGGTTACTGGCGGAGCCGGCCCCCGGGATATTCAGCTGAAACGCGCGAAACGAGAGGACGACAAGGACACGGACATGCATGAAACAACGCGAACCGAGCAGTTGGCGGTGCGGCTCCAGCGCGAACCACCATTATTGATCGACGGGGGAACCGGCACCGAGATAGAGCGTATGGGCGCGGCTATGCACGAAAAGGCGTGGAGCGCACGGGCCTCCCTGTCCGATCCGGACATCGTGCGCAGGGTGCACCGCGCATACCTGAACGCCGGAGCCGAGCTGATCATCGCCAACACCTATCCGGCCAACCGCCACGTGATGGCCGGAGCCGGGCTGATCGGGGAATTCGAACCCGCCAACCGCAGGGCCGTGGAACTGGCTCGCGAGGCGCGCGACCAGGCGCAGGATGCGGCGCAGAGCGCCGGAAAATGGTCGTGGGTCGCTGGCTCCATGTCCACAACCACGTTTACGGGTGGGCTGGACCGCTCGCGCATCGAGGAAGACGGCCTTCCCGGGGCCGGCTACCGAGCGCAGGCCGCTATTCTGGCCGATGCCGGGGCCGATATCCTCATCCTGGAGATGATGCGCGACGTGACCGAGACCCGGCTGTGCCTGGACACCGCGCTGGACACGGGACTGCCGGTCTGGCTCGGCTTCAGCGCGGAGCGCCGGGCAGACGGAGCGCTCAGGTTCTTCGGCTCGGAGCAGTCATTCGCCGACGGCGTGGACATGGTGCTCTCCAGCGGCAGAGCGCCACAGGCCGTCGGGGTCATGCACAGCCAGCTCGAAGCCACCATGGATGCGCTGGACGCGGTGGCCCGTTCCTGGGGCGGTCCGCTCTTCGCCTATCCGCACCACGGCGTTTTCGAGATGCCCCACTGGCGATTCGAGGACACGCTTGAACCTGAGGAGTTCGCAGCCGCGGCCATGGAATGGGTCGGTCGGGGCGTGCGCGCCGTGGGTGGCTGCTGCGGCATCCGGCCCAGGCACATAGCGGCACTCCGCGCCGCGCTGGACTCGGGCAGGGCCCGCTAGCGATTCCTATTCCTCAACGTCGAAACCGATGGCCTCGATGGCGGAGCGCAAGGTCTCCTTGTCAACCGGGCTCGACGTGACGTAGGTGACGTCGCCGGAGGACAGATCCACATTGACGTCGTGGACTTCGGGTATGTTTTCGAGCGCCTGGGTTACGGACTGGGCGCAATGCTGGCAGTGCATGCCTTTGACACGAATGGTGTGGGGGGGATTCATGAACACTCCAATGGAATAGGACCGCGAGGAAGGACAACGCCTCCCATACTGCCGCGGGCATGGGATAATGATTCGTCTCCTGAATATCACGGGGGCGTGTAGTGGTCCATACCGCGGGCGGCTTTTCCCGAAGAGTGTGCGCCGGTCTAGAGGGGTGTGCGCCGGTCTGGTGGATTTCCCGCTAAGGCGTGGTTGTTTCAACCCTGCATTTGCGTCGCTCGCCTCCTGCGGCGGCCCGCCCGTGGCGGGTTGGTGTCGTAATGAAAATGAAGGGGCTTTATGGAGCGCGACACTAGCAGTCCGTGCCGGAGGAGCGGGAGGCCTCGCGCCGGACTCGCGTCAGGGCGGAGGCGAAGGAGCCGCCGACCGGGTCCTCTGAAGTATCCTGGGCACGGGCGCTGATGCGCCAGGCGCCGCCGTGTTTTTCCACAACCCAATTGTCCAGCAGAAACTGGAGCACAAGCCGGTAGGGCAGCGCCTCGAGGTCCTGGAGAAGGGCGTGGATTTCACGCGGCTTGAACGTGCCGGAGGGATGGCGCTCCAGTCTTCCGGATAGCCGGATCAGCGAACCGCTGATGCAAAGGGACAGCTCGTTTAGGTTGACGGAGTGGCGGGCAAGAATGCGGTTGAGGCTGCGATTGAATTCGAAACGTTGCGTGGTGTGAGGCATGGGCGCTCCTCGGCTGTAAACGTGTCGAAAGGGCTGGCTCTCATCGCGTATTGTTGATTGATAGCAGGAAGCCGTGGCCTGGGCAATGTGGTCGCATTGAATAATTGCCGAAGGTTACAGGCGCAGATCCGGTGTTTCTGCGACACATTGAGAGTCGCGGGAGCCATGGCGGACGGGCTTTTCCAGCTATTTTTCGTGCGAGATGATTGACAGCCGGCGCAACCTTTTTAAGATGATGCACCACACAACGCCATGCGCAATTCCAGGCCGCGCCGCGGTCTTCAACATAGTGAAGGATTATCAATGCACACGCTTTCCGGGAACCGTAACGCGGCATCTTCGCACCCTTTGTCCCCTATCCTGGCGGCTGGGAAAACTCTGGCCATAGTCTTCGCAATGGCGGTCCTCGCCGCGATGTCCGCCCCGCCTGCTCGAGCGCTGTCCGAGGACATGCGCCGAACGCCTGTGGTCCGCGCCGTGGAAAAGATAAGTCCGGCGGTGGTGAACATCACCACGGACCGCGAGGTGACCCGCGACATGCCGTTCGGTTCGGGCAACGATCTGCTCGCCCCGTTTTTCCGCGAGTTTTTCGGCGATCTGCCCAAGCGCAGCTACAACCACCAGAGCATGGGTTCGGGCGTCATCATCGACGGCAAGCGGGGGCTCGTACTCTCCAATGCGCACGTCATCAGCGGGGCCACTTCGGTGCGCGCGCGGCTTGCGGACGGCCGGGAGTTCCAGGCCCAGCTCGTGGGCTCGGACCCGGATTTCGATCTAGCCGTGCTGCGGCTGGAGAACGCCGCCGAGCTGCCCCAGGTCCCCCTCGGCGATTCCGAGGACATTCTCATCGGCGAGACGGTGATCGCAATCGGCAACCCCTTTGGCTTCACGCACACCGTCACCACGGGCGTGGTCTCGGCGGTGAAGCGCTCCATTCGCACGGACCACGGCATCTACACGGATTTCATCCAGACCGACGCGGCCATCAACCCGGGCAACTCCGGCGGTCCGCTGCTCAATCTCAATGGCCAGCTCATAGGGATCAACACGGCCATACACGCCCAGGCCGAGGGCATCGGCTTTGCCATTCCGGTAAACAAGGCCAAGCGCGTGGTGGGCGAACTGCTGGGCCGGGGCCGGGTGGGCCCCGTCTGGCTGGGTCTCGCCGGCCAGAATATCGATCCGGGCACGGCGAGCTACTT
>JBMCLC010000065.1:0-7185 GCA_048614715.1 Oceanidesulfovibrio sp. | reverse complement strand
ATTTAGCTGAAACGATCGGGAATTGCTTCAGGTGATGATTGTGTTTCAGGATGGAGATGCTCAGCCGCCGGCACTGTCCTGGTCGGTGCGTTCCAGGTCCGGGGCGAGTTCCACGAGCAGCCGGCCGAGGTCGGCTGTCGCGGATTCGGCCGCGGCCACGACTGCTTCCAGGCTCGTCTCCTCCATGCAGTCGGGAAGGTTCCTGTTGGTCAGGCACGAGACAGTCAACACGCGGAGGCCCATGTGACGCGCCGCCAGCACCTCCATGATCGTGGACATGCCCACGGCGTCGGCGCCGAGGGTCCGCAGCATGCGCGTTTCTGCGGGTGTTTCCAGTTGCGGTCCGCGCACGCCGGCATACACGCCCTGCTCCAGCCGGATGCCGAGCCTCAGGGCGGCGTCCTGTGCGCGCCGACACAGTGCGGGATCGTGGGCGCGGCTCATGTCCGGAAAACGCGGTCCCCATGCGTCGTGGTTGGGCCCGGTGAGCGGACTTTCGCCGGTCATGTTGATGTGGTCGGTCGCCGCCATGAGGGTGCCGACCCGAAAACCGGGATGCAGCGCGCCTGCCGCGTTGGTGAGCACCAGGGTATGGACGCCCAGCTCCGCGAGGACGCGCACGCCGAAGGCGACCTCGCCTGCGGTGTATCCTTCATACAAATGAAAACGGCCGAGCAGCGCCGCCACGGGGGCGCCGGCAAGGGTTCCGAAGACCAACCGTCCCTGGTGGCTGTGCACGGTGGATATTGGGAATCCTGGGATATCTTCAAACAAAACAGACTGTTCTACTTCCAATATGGATGCCGCGCCGCTGAGCCCCGTGCCGAACACGAGGCCCACGCGCGGTGTTTTGCGCATGGTTTGCAAGTCGCGAATAACCTGCATGGCTTCCTGGACTTTTTCAGGGTTTTGCATACAATCCACCCGGACGTTGAATGTTCTTCCCATCGCAGTGGGCGATTTCGGGAAGCGTACGAAGTCGCACAGGTCGTCGGAGGCGAACGGATCGAGCGCCCCTGCGAGAGTCCTCCGCTTCAGGCGGAGCAAGCTTAGGCACGGATCATGGATATTGCAACGCTATTCGGAATCATCGTCGGATTCGCGCTGGTCATCGGCGCCATTCTCATCGGTGGTTCCATCTCCATATTTGTGAACATTCCTGGTTTGATGATCGTCATCGGCGGGACATTCGCCGCCACCTGCGTGACGTTCCCCCTGGAGGAGGTCATGCAGGCTTTCGGAGGCGGCATGCGCGCTTTCGGCGTCAAGAAGGTCAAGCCCCAGGAAGTGGTCTCCACCATGGTTCGCATCGCCGAGATCAGCCGCCGCGAGGGTCTGGTGGCCCTGGAGAAGATCAAGACCGAGAACGCCCTGCTCAAGAAAGCATGCCAGCTCATAGCCGACAACGCCGACCCTATGCTGATCCGGGATACGGTGATGATCGAGATAGCCACCATGAAGCGACGGCACAACGTGTCCATTGCGGTGTTCAAGCGCCTGGGCATGTACGCGCCGGCCTTCGGCATGATCGGCACGCTCATCGGCCTCGTGCAGATGCTCTCCAACCTGGACGATCCGCAGTCCATCGGTCCGGCCATGGCGGTGGCCATCCTCACGACGTTCTACGGCGCGCTCATGGCCAACCTGCTGTTCATTCCCATTGCGGGCAAGCTCAGGGCGCGGACGCTCCAGGAGGAGGTCCAGCTGAACATCATATTCGAAGGCGCGAAATCCATACTGGAAAACAACAACCCGCGCCTGGTGTACGAGAAGCTCTCATCCTTCATATCACCCAAGGAGCGCCGTTCCGGTGGCCGACAATGATTTTCCCGTGGAAGTGGGGATAGACGAAGAAGAAACCGGGGTGGACGACTGGATCGTCACCTACGCAGACATGTGCCTGCTCCTGCTGGTTTTCTTCATCCTGCTCTATTCCATGTCCACAATAGACTTGACGCGATTCACCGACTCATTTACTGCGGTGCGCCAAGCCCTGGGAGAGGAAGGCAGGATGGCGACGCACATGCGGGTGGAGCAGGAGGAGGGCGCGATCATGGAGTCCGTGCTGCTCCAGCGCCAGCTGCTTGCCGACCAGCGCAAGGTGTACTCCGAGATGCGCACCTTCATAAACCGCAAGGGGCTCGAAGGCGTGATCGGGTCCGTGTTCGACGAAGGCGTCATCACCCTGCGGCTGCCGTCTGAGGTGCTCTTCGAGGAAGGAAAGTCGGACATCTCCCAGGAAGGGCGCCAGGTGCTTGCGCAGCTCAAGGACCTGTTCATACAGCGGAACGACCAGAACATCGACATACGCAGCTTTACGGACAACACGCCGCCGCCTGAGGACAGCCGATTCAAGGATAATTGGGAGCTCTCCGCCATGCGCGCCGTGAACGTTCTGCGCATTCTGCTGGAGGAAGGCGTGGAGGCCAACCGCATGACCGCGACCGGACTTGCCGACATGGATCCTATATTCCCCAACAGCACCGCGGAAAACCGCGCCAAGAACCGGCGCGTTGAGTTCGTTCTGGAAAAACGCGTTGGCGCTCGTTGACGCCGGCATGCTCGTGCGTATTGTTCCATGCAGAGGTTCGAGTGGAAAAGTTTGAATTCGATATCCCGGAGCGCGACAACAAGCGCCGCGCCTACCGTGTGAACGTGCGCGGCATGCGGGTCTGGATTCCCGCGCGCGACGAAACGTTCCCCGCGCGCGACCTGAGCGCCGTGGGAATGTGCATCATGGCCTCCGAGGGGACGTTCGAATGGGGCGAGGTTTTCGAGGTGGAGATCATCCTGGAAGACCAGGTCTTTGTCTCGAATCTTTTCGTCAAGGTCCAACGCATTCTCCCCGACGGCCAGGTGGGGGTGAGCTTCGAGGAGCTCGATCCCCGCAACGAAGCCAAGCTGGACAAGCTTGTTCTCGAGACGCAAAAACAGATGATCGACCAGAAGCGCTCTCGGGAAACCAACCTGGATATAAACAGCGACTGATTTTTAAGGATACGACCTGTGAGTGTTTCACGACATAAAGTCCTGGTGGCAAACCGGGGCGAGATAGCCGTGCGCATCATGCGCGCCTGCATGAAGCTGGGCCATGAGTTCGTGGCTCTGTACACCGAGACTGACGCCCGTTCAGGACACGTGCGTCTGGCCCGGGAAAAGGGCGGGGACACGAGCCTCTACCGGGTGTCATCCTACCACGACGCCAACGAGATCATGGCCGTGGCCGACGCCAGCGGAGCCACCGCCGTGCATCCCGGCTACGGCTTCTTTGCCGAGGATTTCCGCTTCGCCCGAAGGGTTACGGAGCGCAACCGCAAGCTCATCTTCATCGGCCCGTCCTGGCGCGTGATCCGCGAACTGGGCGACAAGATCAACACGAAGCGTCTGGCGCGCACCCTGGAGGTGCCCACGGTTCCCGGCTCGGACAAGCCCATCTACGATGAGCTCGAGGCCGAGGAGATAGCCGAAAGCCTCTTCGCCTTCCAGGCCGAGCAGGGCATCGACAAACCCCTGGTGCTGGTCAAGGCCTCGGCGGGCGGCGGCGGCATGGGTATCGAGGAAGTACACGATCCGGACATGTTCCGCTCCGTGTACCGACGCATCCGCAACTACGCCATGCGGCAGTTCAACGACGAGGGCGTGCTCATCGAGCAACGCGTCCATGAGTTCAACCACCTGGAGGTCCAGGTGCTGGCCAGTCGCACCGGCGAGCCGCCGGTACACTTCGGCACCCGCAACTGCACCATCCAGTCCACGGGCCGGCAAAAGCGCATCGAGGTGGCGCCCGGTTTCGCGCCGGAGTCCATCTCCTACCGCTTCGACGCGAACAAGGTGCTCGACGACATCGTGGACCATTCCCTGAAGATGGCCTCCAAGGTGGGCTACGACTCGGTAGGCACATGGGAGTGGATCGTCACGCCCGTGGGCAAGCCCTTCCTCATGGAGGTCAACACCCGCATCCAGGTGGAGAACGGCGTGTCCGCCATGATCTCGCGGATCAAGGACGATGCGCACGTGGATATTATTGCCGAGCAGATCCGCCTTGGCCTGGGCGACGAGATGGGCTACACCCAGTCCGACATTCGGTTCGAGGGTGTGGGCATCGAGTACCGCATCATCGCCGAGGACCCGGCCAACAAGTTCACCCCCTGGATCGGCCGTATCGAGAAGTTCGGATGGCCTGAGCATGAATGGCTCCAGGTCTTCACCCAAGTCCCAACGGACGAACCCTACGAGATCCCCACGGAGTACGATCCCAACCTCGCGCTGGCCATCGTCTGGGGCAAGGACCTCGAACAGGCCAAGGCCCGCGGCAAGCGGCTCATCGACGAGTTCGTCCTCGAAGGCAAGGACGCGCAAGGTCGGCCACTCAAATCCAACCTCGCCTTCCTCAAGGAAAAGACGGACGAGATCCTGGAATTCTAGGGTGCGTCCGCTCCAATACGATTCACCATGGATATCGAAAAGAAACTCCAGCTCCTCGGCGAGCGCCTCAGATACATCCAGGACATCTTCGGGCACAGGAAGAACGAACACATCGAGCTGCTGAAAACAAAGCTCGATGAATTCCTGAAACGCGAACCCATGTTGTCCCACCCGGACAAAGTGCGTGAGCTCGCGTCCCTCGAGGACCTCTTCACCTTCCAGGAGAACAGGCTCGAGCGCGAACTCATCCCCATGGACAGGGTGCGCATCGTGCGCCACCCCCAGCGCATCTGCCTCAAGGACATCCTGGAAAACGTCTACGACAACTACACCGAGATCGGCGGCCAGGACGAATACTCCATCGATCCGTCCATGCTCATCGCCCGGGCCTACATCACCCGGCGCGTGCGCGGCCGCGTGCAGCATCAGCCCGTCATGGTCATTGGCCAGGAAAAAGGGCATGGCCAGGAATTCCGCAACGGCGGGTCGGTCAAGCCCTGGGGCAACGCCAAGGCGCTGCACTACATGAAGGTCGCCGAGACCGAGAACATCCCGATCCACACCTACGTGTTCACGCCCGGCTCCTTTCCCGTGGAGGACTACCCCGGCGCAGCGCAGCAGATCGCCAAGAATCTCTATGAGATGGCCGCGCTCAAGGTGCCGGTTATCGCGGTCTTTTCCGAGGGCGGCTCCGGCGGCGCCGAGGCCATAGGCCTGGCGGACAAGCGACTCATGCTCTCCCACGGCTACTACTCGGTCATCTCGCCGGAAGGCGCGGCGGCCATCGAGTCCGGCATCCGCCAGGGACAGCGCGCGCCCGTCGAGTATATCGAGAACGCCGCCAGGAACCTGAAGATCACGGCCGAGGACAACAAACGCCTCGGCTACATCGACCGCATCGTGCCCGAGCCCCCGCTGGGCGCGCGTCCGGAGCACTACGACTTCTTCAAACTCCTGCGTCAGGAAGTCATCAGCGCCACGGACGAGGTGGTGCTCAAGGTGCGTGGCATCAAGCTCTTCCGCGCCTGGGCGCTGCGCCGTCGCAAACGCATGCAGACAACGCGCACCGACGCCGAGAACTTCTACGTGCGCTGGAGCCTGTCCTCCAACGCGCGCGAGGACCTGCTGGTGCGCCGCTACCAGCGTTTCGCGCAGATGAGCCGCAAGGCCTTCCTGGACCTGCGGCCTACCTGGAAGCGGGCCCACTCGTCGGCCTACGACCTGCTCTGGTCCGTGTACTCCTTTTTCCGCTACGATCTCTTCCGCAAGCACTCCAAGAAGGTGCGCAACACCGTGGAAGAGGTGGGCGCCGAAGTGCAGTACGTATGGGACAGGGTCCTGTCCCCGGTGAAGAAAATCAAGAGCGTGTTCTCCAAGCCCAAGGCCCTGCCGCCGGAGAAGGAGCAGCAACTCACCCAGCTATCCTACTGGGAGGATGAGAACGGCTCCCAGAGCGGCGCCTGGAAGTACGTGAGCCCCAAGGCGCGCGAAGACCGCGCGGTGAGTTGCCCCAACGCAGCCACCCACGGCTGCCTCGACCTCTGGGCGCCGGACCTGTTCGGCGACTTCGCCGGCGTATGCAGCTACTGCGGCCACCACTTCCGTATGGAGTACCACTGGTATCTCTACAACGTCTTCGACGCCAACTCGATCTACGAGTTCAACGAGGAGATCGAATCGCAGAACCCGTTGGACTATGAGGGCTTTTCCGCAAAGCTCGAACAGGCCAAGAAGAAGACCGGCCTGAAGAGCGCCTGCAAGACATTCGAGGCCCGCATCGACGGCATCCAACTCGTGGTGGCCATGCTCGCGGCCGATTTCCGCGGCGGCACCGTGGGCGCCGCCGAGGGCGAGAAGTTCTTTCGCGCGGCAGAGCGCGCACGCAAGAAGCACTTCCCCTTCCTGGCCTACGTGCACGGCACTGCCGGCATTCGCATCCAGGAGGGCGTCAACGGCGTTATCCAGATGCCGCGCTGCACCCTGGCCGTGCGCCGCTACATCGACGCCGGCGGCCTCTACCTGGTGCTTTACGATACGAACTCCTACGCCGGCCCTGTGGCGTCCTTCCTGGGATGCTCGCCGTATCAGTTCTCCATCCGCTCGGCCAACATCGGCTTCGCCGGCCCCGGCGTCATCAAGGAGACCACCGGCATGGACATCCCCCCGGACTACCACAAGGCCTACAGCGCCTTGTCCCGCGGGCACATCCAAGGCATCTGGGACCGCCGCGAGGTACGCGGCAACCTGCAACAGGCCCTGCTCACCATGGGCGGCCGCAACCTCTACTACCGTTAAGAACGGGAGGATCGAGTGCTCGACATCACGAAGCTCCTCGAAGAGCTCAAAGCCTCCCCCTACGAGGAACAGACCATCCACACGCCGCACACCGGCGTGGTGACCTTTCCCGAACTCAAGCCCGGGGACAGCGTGGCGGGCGTGACCGGAACCTACAAGGAAAAGCCCGGCACCATTCTCGCGCACATCGAGCGGGAGCGGAACAAGAAGCCCATCCACGCCCACGAATCCGGCGAAATCGTCTCGCTGAACACGGATCTGGAGGGGCAGTTCGTGGGGGCCGGCCAGCAGATAGCCAAGTTGCGCCACTACCTCTCCAAAGAAGAGGTAATCTCCATCATCCTCAAACAGACCCTGTTCCTGTTTCCCGCGCCGGAACGCGCCAAGTACTACTTCACCCCGGATATCGACCAGAAGGTCAAGGCCTCGGGAGCCAGCTCCATCACGGTCCGTCCCGGCATGGAG
>JBMCLC010000064.1:0-7206 GCA_048614715.1 Oceanidesulfovibrio sp. | reverse complement strand
AACAGCCGCAGCCTGGCCTCGTCCATGATGAAGAACATCACGCAGCGCGCCTCATTGATAGCGGGAAGGGTGAGGGTCACGCGGTCCACGCGCGGCTTCATGCCGGCGGATACGTCCCCGGCAGGCACCGCCGCCACCCGCGCGGAACTCTCCTGCAGCGCCGCCGACTCCGGAAACAACGAGGCGGTGTGGCCGTCCTGCCCCATGCCCAGCAGCACGAGGTCCAGCCGGTCGTTTCCGGGAACCGCCGCCTCCAGCACCCCGGCCAGTCGCGCTTGGTAATCCGCCGCGGCCTCGACCGGGTTTTTCCGCGTGTCCACCGCATGGACGTTAGGCTTCTCGCCCTGAAGTGTATCCAGCAAATTCTCGCGCACCATGCCCAGGTTGCTCTGCTCCGAATCCGGCGGCGCCATCCGCTCGTCCCCGAGGAACACGTCCACCTGGCTCCAGGGGATGCCGCTCAGGGAGCCGAGACGGCGGTACACGGGCTTGGGCGTGGAGCCTCCAGCCATGGCTATGGTCGCGCGTCCCCGCGCTTCCACCGCCTCCACGAGCAGGGAGGCTATCTCCCTCGCGGCGGCGTCCGCATAGCTTTCCGACGTCTTGAAGTATCGGAGAAATCGTTCCACCTGCGCCTCCGCCTCAACTTACCAGATCCAGACGTTGCGCCGCCATGTACGCCGCCCCCCAGAGGCCGGACTGCTCGTTGCGGTTCAGCCATATGGGTATGGACGCGAGCAGGTTCGGATACGTGGGCGAATCCACGAACTCTTGGCGGAAGGTGTCGTTGTCCACGAGGGAGGGATTCTTGGCCGCCACGCCGCCCGCCACATAGACTCCGCCCTGGGCCACCACGGCGAGCGCGTAATGGCGCGCCGCCCGGCCGTAGAACCGCGAGAACCATTCGAGCACCTGCGCCTCGCCACGCTCCACAACCTGGGCCGGTTCGAGCTTCTCGCCCGTCAGGTGCTCATGGATCAGGCTGAGGCCTGGACCGGAGACGACCACGTCGCCATACCCGTACGGCACGTCGAGCCTCTGGCGCAAAAAGGCATGGAACGCCTCCTCTTCCTCTCCGTAAAAAGAGAAGGCCACATGGCCCATCTCCGCCGCGATGGTGGCTATCCGGCCCGGTACGTCTGGCGCGAGAGCCGCGTGGCCCAGCCCGGTGCCCGCGCCGATAACCGCCACCGTGCCGCCCGGCGCTGCCTCCCCGGCCTTGATCTGGAGGGAGTCCTCCACCGCCGGCGTCCGCGTGGCCAGGGCCTGGGCCTTGAAATCGTTGATGAGCATGAGCGTGGACTTGAAGAACGGGTCGTCCAGGGCGTCGAGATCGATGTCCCAGGAGACGTTGGGCATGGAGACGAACACGCCGCGGCGCACCGCGCCCGGCACGGCGAACACCGCCGTGGCCGCGTCGTTGATGTCGATGTCCTCCTCGGCGAGCCGGTTCACCAGCCCGGCGAAGGAATCGGATTCGCCCGTGGGGAAGCGTACCGTGCGGTCAAGGGATAGCGCGCCGTCATTGCCCACGGAGAACAGGCCGAACCTGCTGGAGGTCCCGCCGATATCCGCTGCAAGTATGGTTGCCATGCCGTCTCCTCGTGCGTTGTGCGTGGCCGGAACTCAGTGCGGGGTAATGGTCAAAGGCCAGGGCGTATTCGTTTCGAAGCAAGACTCCAACCCTGAAACAATGCACCATCGTTTCAGAAAAACGCACAAGGGCATCGAATCCTACCCAAGACGAATGGAGCCAGAGTAGAATAATCCGATCATTCCGCCCTGAGTAATCCACTCTAACACAGCTCGAGCGGCGGCCACAACCGAAGAGGGCCGCATTCACCAGTGCATGGATGAGAGGATCGGACGCGCAGCAGGAGGACGGCGGGTTCAGTTTTCCTCGTCGCCGAGGGAGTCCAGATCGTGGGTGGGACCGGAATCGCCTTCCTCGCCATTCGTATCGGGTCTGGGTGGTTTACTGAGCAGTCTGGCGCGCAGGTCCTTGGCGTCCTTGCGCTTGGCCGCCGAGGCGAGCAGGTCGTCCAGGGCGTGTATCGCCGAGTCCGTGTCGCCCTTGAACGAGAGCAGCAGCGCATAGGCCCAGAGCATGTCCGCATCCTTGGGATCTATCTTGCGGCCCTGCTCCAGCAGCCGCAACGCCTTGTCCAGCCGGCCGCGCTTCACCAGGGTCTGGGCCACGGCGCCAAAGGGATGGACCGTGGTGATGCCGCGTTTCTTCATCTCCGCGTGCATGGCCAGCCCTTCCTGGAACCGGCCGCACCAGATGTAGCTCTGGCAGGCGCGTCCCAAGAAATAGCTGGAGCGATTCAAGTCGCCCTTGCCGCGGAAAGCCACGGCCAACCCCTTGTAGGCCTGGGGCGAGCCCGGCTTGAGCTGCAGAACGGAGGTGAAGTTGCGGATGGCCTGAGTGTAGTTCTTGTTCGCCAAAGCCGCCTTGCCCCTGGAAAAATGCCGCCGAGCCGTCACGGCGGTGGACTCCCTGCCGGTTTCGATCGCGGCGGGAGGCCGGGACTCCGGAGCCGGGTCCTCAGGGATGTTCATATCCACATCCTCATGAGGAACGCCATACCTCCCGGGCGGCTCCTGGGCGCTCTCCACCGAAACGCTATTCCCGCTTTCGTTGAAGCTGACCCGATACCGGATGGAATCGCGCAGCCGCTGCGTGGAACCGAGAAACTCGGGATCGTCGAACCAGTTGACCACTGCGCACTCTTCCGCGCTCATCGTTGCGTCCGCACCGGACCCGTTCTCGGCGGATGACTTCGCATCCGGACCCAGAAGGGCGCTCCGCAGTTGGTCTCCCAGATCATCCGCACCGACGCCGTTGGCTGTCGGGTCTGAATTCTCCACGCCGGAATTCAGCGGGTCGGACGCGGTGTTCTGTCCGCCCAGGTCGAAGGGGAAGCAGACGTTGCCATTGCCCATGTGGTGACGATACGCTTCGCGCAATGATTCCGGCAGCGCATCCACGGCGTGGCGGATTTGCTCTTCGAGGCTGTCCGTGGAAAATGGCTGGAGCAGGCTGAAACGGGAGCCGCGTTGCTCGAGCAGCTTTCGGAGCTGCCCGCGCGGACCGTCCTTGTCTCGGAACATCACGATATAGGGGATGGCCGGGTTGGCGTTTTCCAGCTGTCGCAGATATGAAAAATCCTGGTCCGAGGCGATGGACCAGTGGACTATGACAAAGTCGCGACAACCGTTCAGGGAGCCGGGCGGATACGTACCCGATTCGCCGAGGTCCTCTGCAAACAGCCCTGTGCAAGCGACCTGATTGAGGACAATCTTGGCCATCACCGGATCCGAATCTGATATAAGAACCCGGAATCCAGGAGAATTGCTCATACGCCGTGCGCCTCGGTGCGGCCTGGGGGCATTTGTGTCACGACTGCTGATGCACCGCGGCCGGCAGGACATGGTGGCGCCCCTTTCCAATATGCGAACCGGCCCGATGATTTTTTTTTGTGATACTATTGTATAGGATATTCACCGAGAAATCACAAGGGGTTCTTGTTATAATCTACTACTCGGGTATACAATTCTTCGCAGTGCAGAAAATTCTTCGCAGACTTGACGCGAACAGCTGCACTTCCGAATAATACCTGAGCGACGCACTCAACTTGGATCCGCCCGCAACCAGCCATGCCCGCAATCTGTCACATAATCACAGGACTCAACGTGGGAGGCGCCGAACGGCACCTGGCCGCCCTGCTCACACGGCTGGAATCCGACGCGGACGCCCCGGGCTTTCGCAACGAGGTGGTCAGCCTGCTGGACCCGGGTCCCATGGCTCAGGAACTGGGACGCATACCGGTATTCGGCCTCGGCATGGGCCGTGGTCTCGCAACGCCCCACAAATGGCCCGCAGCCATCCGCAATCTCGCGCGCATCCTGGAAAGCCGACCGCCGGACCTGATACAGACATGGATGTACCACGCCGACCTCATGGGCACGGCGGCCAGGCGGTTTGCCCGCTGGTCCGGCTCGGCACCGCCGCTCGTGTGGGGGCTGCGCAACGCCTATGTGGCTTCGGGGGCCGTGCGTTTCAGCACCCGCGCCGCGGTATCGCTGCTCGCCATGGTTTCCAGACGCGGCTCCGCACCGGCGGCCATCGTTGCGCCGTCGCATGCGGCCGTGCGCACCCATGCGGAGCTCGGCTATGCCGAGGATAAACTCACGGTGATCCCGAGCGGCGTGGACACAGCCCGCTTCGCGCCGGACAGCGACGCGCGGCGACGGCTGCTGGATGCGGCCGGGGTGGACGATCCCGAAGCCCTGCTCGTGGGGCTCGTCTCCCGCTGGGACCCAGTGAAGGACGTGCCGGGATTCCTGGAGGCCGTGGCCGCCTTGCCCGAGGACACGGCCTCCCGCGCCGCGCACATGCTCATTGGCACGGGGCTGGATGTCTCGAACAAGGAGTTGTCCCGGCTCGTGGCGAACCATCCCAGATCGGGCTCCATCAGGATGCTCGGGGTGCGCAACGACCTGGCTGAGCTTTTGCCCGGGCTGGACCTGGCGGTAAACAGCTCGCGCGGAGAATCCCTGCCCATGTCGGTGCTGGAGGCCATGTCCTGCGGCGTTCCCTGCGTGGTGACCGACGTGGGCGATTCGGCCCGCGCCGTGGGGGCCACGGGCAGCCTCGCGCCTCCTGGCGACGCACTGGCCCTTGGCCATGCCATGGACAGGATGCTGCGCCTGCCGCCGGCGGAGCGGCGCGCGCTGGGCCAGGCCGCCAGGGAGCGCATCCGTGCCGAGTACGGCCTGGAGCGCTCGGCCGCCCGATACGCCGCGCTGTATCGCTCGCTCATCGCAACGGCTTGACACTGACCCTCGAATGCGGGAGTTGAGGGTATTCCCGCGAAACCGAACACGCACGCCATGCTCCGATCCTTCCTCCTGCTTATTCTGACCGCCTCCATGCTCCTGGGAGGCTGCGCCGTTTCCAGGAAATCCTCGGATCCGGGCGGCATGCTGGGGGCGCCGCTGGGCGGCCCGCCCCAGTATGTTCTCCAGGGCTCTCCGGCGGCCATGCTCGGACTGCCCGCATACGCCTTGCCCAATGACGAAACCGGCATGGAGACTCCCGGGGAGGACACGCCATGACCGCTATGTCGCGACGCATCGCCGTCCTTCTCGTCACCCTCGGCCTGACGCTGTCGCAGGGCGTTCCTGCGTTCGGCGAGGAATTCCGCGAGCCCGGATGGTTCGTACCGGATGTCGCGGCCTACGGGCTGGAACTGACGGAGTACACCGCGCAACGGGATCTTGTGTCCCGCTGTCCGGGCCGCGAGCACGTGCAGACGCTGTGGATGGTGAACGGCTACCGTTTTCCGGCCGAGGCGCGCGCCAAGTACGGCATCGTTTCCGAAGAGGCGCTCGTGCTCATCGCCGTGAACACCCTGGACGGCCGGGTGACCTCCGTGTTCATAGACAGGGACCTGGACTACCCCATGGAGATAACCCTGGTGGACCGCGAAGGGGACGGGGTTTTTCGCCACCTGTACGGGCCGGAGGACAAGCGCATCGACACGCCGGAGTGGCTGCTGGAGCAGTGCAATGGCTCCGATTAGCCCGCCGGGCCCACGGCGGCCCCCCAAAAAGACCCTCTTCCGAATCCGTGTTTCGTGATTTCGGAAACAGGCCCGGGAGCGTCCGGTCCTTTCCCGGATCGACCAGATCTCTAAAGCTTGTCGAAGAAGATGAGCACGCCGATGAGGACGAAGCCCACAGCGGCTATCTTTTTCACCAGCTCAGTTGGAATGTATTGGCAGATAAAGGCCGCGAAGGCGATTCCCAGGCCGCTCACGAGCACGAGGGCCAGGGAGGAGCCGAGGAAAACGGTCCATGGTTTCTCTGTCTTGGACGTCAGCAGGATGCAGGCAAGCTGTGTCTTGTCGCCGAGCTCCGCCACGAAGAGCGTAGCGAATGTGGTTGCGAGCAGCTTCCAATCCATTTATAGAATCCTTTGGGTTGCGGCATGAAGGGAACCGGAGCTGCGAAAGGCAGACACGATGCGATGCATGCCGGGATGTTCGTCGTGCCTTTATCCTATTCCTCCGAGCGGGTCGTCAAGCATCGGGGCACGGATCGGGGGACCATGTTGAAATCCGCGGCTCCACAAGCAAATCTGGAATTCGTCGCTTCGATGGCCGAAAGTCGTGTTGCCAACCCGCGCCTTTTGCAGTAGGAGGCAAGACCGCTTCGAGGCACGCCACCCCGAAGAACCCATTGTCCGCAACCGTTCATCGCGCCGGCCCGGCTTTGTCTGATCCATGGTATTCAGCTCGCCACTGTTCTTGTTTCTCTACCTTCCGTTGGTGCTCGGCCTCTATTTGCTGGGCGGCAAACGGCTGCGCAACCTCATCCTCTTTGCGGCGAGCATCTTTTTCTACGCCTGGGGCGAGCCGTTCCACTTCGGGCTGCTGCTGCTTTCCATCGCCCTCAACTATGGCTTCGGCCTGCTCATAGACACGCCGGAATCAAACCGACCACGACGCAAACTGCTTCTCGGCCTGGGCATCGCCATCAACCTCGGCCTGCTGCTGCATTTCAAGTACGCCAACTTCATCGTTGGAAACCTGAACCAGCTCGCCCTGGACCTGGGCGCATCCGGTCCGTGGATCGTGTTGGAAGACTCGGTCCACCTGCCCATCGGGATCTCGTTCTTCACATTCCAGGCCGTCTCCTACCTCATCGACGTGTACCGCGGGCTATCCGCGCCGCAGAAGAGCCCGCTGAAGATGGGGCTGTACATCTCCATGTTCCCGCAGCTCATCGCGGGTCCCATCGTGCGCTACGAGCACGTGGCCGCGGAGATGGACGAGCGGGAGATGACACTGCCAAAATGGTCCGTGGGGGTGCGCCGTTTCGTCATCGGTCTGGCCAAGAAGGTCTTCATCGCCAACACCATGGGCGCGCTGGCCGACCAGGTGATGACGCTGCCTCCCAACGAAATCACCACATCCCTCGCATGGCTCGGCGCAATCTGCTACACCATGCAGATATTCTACGATTTCGCCGGGTACTCGGACATGGCCATCGGCCTGGGGCTCATCTTCGGGTTCAACTTCCCGGAAAACTTCAACTATCCGTACATATCCCGCTCCATCCAGGAGTTCTGGCGGCGCTGGCACATCACCCTGTCCACTTGGTTCCGCGACTACCTGTACATCCCCCTGGGCGGCAACA